>DATLNZ010000034.1 GCA_035536535.1 Actinomycetota bacterium
ATGCAGCGACATCGTGGCCTCCAGTCCGAGCAACTTCCCCGGCTCCGCGGGGTTCGCCCGACTCCAGGCCGCAGACACTCTGCCGGCATCCGCAGGCCGCGCCTGAATTCGCCACCAGTATCACTTTTGATACTGGTGGCGAATTCAGGCACGGCCATCGGATGCCGGCATAGCGTCTGCGGCCTGGAGTCTGGCGTACCCCGCGGAGGCGGGGACGTCGCTCGGACTGGAGGCCAGGATGTCGCTGCATGCGCGGGAGCCGGACCCGATCCCCGAGGAGACCGCGCGTGTCGCGCGCGCCGCGTTCCCCGGTGGCAACCTGTACGTGCGGATGCGGGAGGCGTTTGACACCATCTACTCGGATGAGGACTTCGCCGATCTGTTCCCCACGCGGGGGCAGCCGGCCGAAGCGCCGTGGCGTCTGGCCCTGGTCACGATCTTCCAGTTCGCCGAGCACCTGTCCGACCGCGCGGCGGCCGACGCCGTGCGTGGGCGGATCGACTGGAAGTACGCACTCTCTTTAGAGGTGACCGATCCGGGCTTCGACCACACCGTCCTCAGCGAGTTCCGCACCCGCTTGCTGCTCGGCGGGGCCGAACGGCGGCTGCTCGACCTGCTGGTAGCATGCGCCCGCGACCGGGGACTGCTCAAGGCCCGGGGGCGGCAGCGGACGGACTCGACCCACGTGCTGGCCGCCGTCCGAGCGCTGAACCGGGTTGAGCTGGTGACCGAGACGATGCGCCACGCCCTTACGGTCCTCGCCGACGTCGCGCCTGATTGGCTGCGCGCCCACGGACGACCTGAATGGGCCACACGCTACGAGCGGCGCCCCGAGGACGACGGTCTCCCGAGCAAGCAGGCGGAGCGGCAGGCCCTGGCCGAGACCATCGGCCGGGACGGCCTCGAGCTCCTCATCGCCGTCGATGCCGACGAGGCACCGGCCTGGCTACGAGACCTCCCCGCGCTCCGCGTGCTCCGCTCGGTGTGGATCCAGAACTACCTGATGACCGAGACGGTCCTACGCTGGCGAACCGAGAAGGAGGGATTGCCACCGGCGGCTCGGTTCATCAGCTCGCCGTATGACCCGGATGCTCACTACGCCAGGAAACATGCCACGTCGTGGGTCGGCTACAAGGTCCACCTGACCGAGACCTGCGAGGATGACACCCCCAATCTGATCACCAACGTCGCGACGGCGCCAGGCCCGGTCGCCGACGGCGCCATGACGCCAGATATCCATCAGGAACTGGCAGAACGCGATCTCCTGCCGGGCCTGCACGTCGTCGACACCGGCTACCTGGACGCCGAGTTGTTGGTAACCACGCCGGCGCAGTTCGGCGTGGACCTGCTCGGCCCGACCAGGAAGGACTACCACTGGCAGGCCCGCGACGGGCAGGGCTTCGACGCCCAAGGGTTCACGATCGACTGGGACGACGAGCAAGCCACCTGCCCCGCAGGACGTACCAGCATCAGTTGGACGCCAGCCGTGGACAAGCGTCGCAATCAGGTCGTCAAGATCAAATTCTCGACGAAGGACTGCGGCCCCTGCCCCCATCGAGCCCAGTGCATCCGTTCGCGCAAGGCATCCCCACGCCGAACCATCACCGTGCGTCCCCAGGATCAATACGAGGCGTTGCGGGCGGCACGGGAGCGGGAGAAGACGGACGCCTATGCCGAGGAGTACGCTCGACGCGCCGGCGTCGAGGGCACGCTCTCGCAGGCCGTGCGTCGCTGCGGACTGCGTCGCTCGCGCTACGTCGGCCTGGCCCGGACCCACCTGGGCCACGTCCTGACCGCCACCGCCGTCAACTTTGTCCGCATCGGTGAATGGCTCGCCGGCACCCCACGGGCGAAGACCCGTCACCCACCGTTCGCTACCGTGCTGGCACCGGCAGCAGCCGCATAGGGGAATTCGCCACCAGTATCACAAGTGAGGGAGAGCCAACTCCGGGTCCGTAAAGTAGCAGTATCGGTGCGAAACGGCCTACCCTCAGGGCGCCGAAGTGAC
>DATLNZ010000035.1 GCA_035536535.1 Actinomycetota bacterium
TGAGCCACGGGGGCTGTAATCAGCGACTCGTCACGGCCCTCCGGGCGTCCGAGGTGGGAGCAGACGACCACCCGGCAGCCCGCGGCGGTGAGACGGCCGAGCGTCGGCAGAAACGACCTGATGCGGAAGTCGTCGGCCACCCGCCCGCCCGTGAGGGGGACGTTGAGGTCCGCCCGGACCAGGACGCGCAGTCCCTCGACCTTGGCGTCCTCGAGCAGCGGCAGCGGCATCCTGGGCGTCGGTGTTACAGCCCGCGGCGACCGAGGATCGCGCAGAGGTCCACCAGCCTGTTGGAGTACCCCCACTCGTTGTCGTACCAGCCAAGGACCTTGACCAGCCCCTCCGTCACCATCGTGTCCCGCGCGCTGAACACGCAGGACGAAGGGTTCCCGACGATGTCCTGGGAGACCAGGGGGGCCTCGCTGTACTGAAGGATCGACTGGTATCGCGAAGTGCCGGCGGCGTCGCGGAAGGCCTTGTTGACGTCGTCGGCGGACGGAGTCCCCCGAAGGACCGCAACCAGGTCCGTGATGGAGCCGTCCGGGACCGGAACTCGAAGCGCCATCCCGTCCAGCTTGCCCTTGAGCTCGGGGATGACCAGGCCGATGGCCTTAGCGGCGCCGGTGGTGTTGGGGATGATCGAAAGCGCGGCGGCACGCATCCGGCGCAGGTCCGGCTTGCCGGACCTGGTGGGGGTAGCCACGTCCTGCAGGTTCTGGTCGCTGGTGTAGGCGTGAACGGTGGTGATCATCCCGCGCTCGATGCCGAACGTGTCGTGGAGGATCCGTGCCATCGGCGCCAGGCAGTTGGTCGTGCACGAGGCGTTGGAGATGACGTCGTGGGAGCCGGGGTCGTAGGTGTCGTCGTTGACCCCGACGCAGACCGTGACATCCGAGTCCGGGCTGGGGGCCGAGATGACCACTTTTTTGGCGCCACCCGTGAGGTGGCCGGCGGCCTTCTCCCTGGACGTGAAAACGCCCGAGGACTCGATGACTACCTGCACTCCGAGATCTCCCCACGGGATCGCCGACGGCTCGCGCTCCTCGACCTTTCGGAAGCTGGTCCCGTCCACGGCGATGCCGTCGTCCGTTGTCTTGACGTCCTGGGGAAGGACCCCCGCCACGGAGTCGTACTTGAGCAGATGGGCCATGGTGCCCGTGTCGCCGAACGGGTCGTTGACCGCCACCAGCTCGACTCCCGCCTCCTGATTGGCAAGGATCGCGCGTACAAAGCTGCGCCCGATCCGGCCGAAACCGTTGATCCCAACGCGCACGGTCATTTTTGACCTCCCATGCCGAAGCTGCCGATGGTCGGATTCTACCCGCGGGCCCTGAGGGGGCCCCGCACGGCCTGAGGGGGCCCCGCGCGCCCTACTCCCGCTCGACGTCGCGGTGAAGCAGCGAGACCGGGTGGCCCTGGTCGGTCACAAACCGCGCCAGCTGCTCGGCGAACACGACCGAGCGGTGGTGGCCGCCGGTGCATCCGATGGCCAGGGTCAGGTAATGCTTGCCCTCCCTCACAAAGCCCGGAAGGACGAACTCCAGCAGGTCCTCGAGCCTGGCCAGGTAGGCCTTGGCGTCCTCGTGGGACATCACATAGTCGCGCACGCGGGAGTCGGTCCCGGGCAGGGGACGCAGGGCCGGCACCCAGTGGGGGTTGGGCAGGAACCTGGCATCGAAGACCATGTCGGCGTCGGTCGGGGGTCCGTACTTGAACCCGAAGCTCATGACCGTCACCTGCAGCCCAGCCCCGGCAGCGGGCGTGAGAGGAAAAGACGACTGGATGCGCCGGCGAAGGTCGTGCGGGGACAGTCCGGTCGTGTCGATGACGAGCTCCGCGTCGTCCCGCAGGACCCCGAGCAGCTGCCGTTCCCGCGCTATGCCGTCCTGGACGCGCTCCGTGGGCGCCATCGGATGAGGCCGCCGCTTCTCCTCGTAGCGCCGGACCAGGGTCTCGTCGGAGGCGTCGAGGAACACGATACGGACGCGGACCCCCCTTTCCCGCAAGGCCGAGAACGCCCGCCCCAGCTCGGCGAAGAACTCCTGGAAGAACTCGCGGCCGCTCGGCCGGACGACCACGGCGGCGGTGCGAAGCTTCGAGGCCCGGCAGAGTGTGGACACCTGCTCGATAACCGAAGGGGGCAGGTTGTCCATGACGAAGTACCCCATGTCCTGGAAGCTTTTCGTCGCCTCCGTCTGTCCGGAGCCGGACAGGCCGGTGATGACGATCAGCTCAAACGGCTCGGGCTCGTTCACGATGCTCCCTGCTGCACAAGACGGCGGTGGATGTCCTCCGCCAGGTGCCGCGGTATGCCGGGGACGGCGCGGATCTCGTCCAGGGTCGCCTTCTCCAGCGCCTCGACGGACCCGAACCATTTCATCAACGCCACCTTGCGCCCGCGCCCCACGCCGGGGATCTCGTCGAGCCGGGAGGTCCGCATCCGGACGTCGCGCCGCTGGCGGTGGAAGCCGACGGCAAACCTGTGCGCCTCGTCGCGGACGTGCTGGAGAACGTAAAGGGACTCGGACCCCCGGGGGATGCGCACCGGCTCGGACCTGTCCGGGAGGTGAACCTCCTCCAGGCGCTTGGCGAGTGCGGCAACCGGGATGTCGGCCGTTCCCGTGTCCGCCATGGCCTTCATGGCGGCCGCGAGCTGGCCCCGGCCCCCGTCGATCAGCACGAGCTGGGGGCGGTAGGCGAACTTCCTCGCCCGGCTCTGGCCGGCCTCAGGGGGCCGGTCTCTCTCGGCGGCATACCGCGCAAAGCGGCGGCGGACGATCTCCTCCATGGCCTTGAGATCATCCACTCCCTCGACGCCCTTGAGCCGGAACTTGCGGTAGTCGGTCTTGCGCGGCAGGCCGTCCTCGAACACGACCATCGACCCCACCGTCTCCTGTCCCTGCAGGTGGGATACGTCGAAGCACTCGATGCGAAGAGGCGCCTCCGGCAGGCCCAGGTCCGCCTGGAGCCGGCTCAGGGCCCGGGAGCGGGCGGCCAGGTCCGTGCGGCGCTTCATCCGGATCTCCGTCAGGGCCTGCTCGGCGTTCTGGGTCACCGTCTGCAGGACCGTCGCCCGTTCGCCCGACCTGGGCACGGCGATCCGGACCCGGCCGCCCCGCAGTCCCTGGAGCCAGTGCTCCAAGGCCTCGACGTCCTCCGGCTGGTACGGCACCAGGACCTCCGGAGGAGGCCTGTCGCCCTCCGAGTACATGGACTGCAGCAACAGGGTCAGCCGCTGCGGCGGAGACTGCTCCTCGACCACCTCGGCCGAGTAGCCCTTGCGCCCCGCGATGCGCCCCGAGCGGACGAAGAACACCTGGACGGCAGCGTCGAGCTCGTCCTCGGCGATGCCGATCGCGTCGGCGTCCAACTCCGTCTTCGTGACCACCTCCTGGCGCTCGATCGCCCGGCGGGCGGCGGCCAGCTGGTCCCTGCGCCGCGCAGCTTGCTCGAACTCCGTCCGCTCGGCCGCCTCGCGCATTTCCTCGTCCAGCCGCTGCAGCGTCCCCTTCACGTCGCCGTCGAGGAACCGGCAGAAGGCCTCGACGTTGGCCCTGTACGCCTCCTCGGTCACCTCCCCGACGCACGGCCCGGGGCACCTGCCTATGTGGAAGTACAGGCAGGGACGGCCCAGCCGGTTGCACTCCTTGAACAGTGTCTCGGAGCAGGTCCGCATCGGGAACACGCGCGTGAGGCTGTCCACCGTCTCGCGGATGGCGTAGGCGTGCGCGTATGGGCCGTAGTACTTGGTGCCCCGGCGCTTCCGGCCCCGCGTGACGGTCGCCTTGGGCCACTGGTCACGGAGCGTCACGGCCAGGTACGGGTAGGACTTGTCATCGCGGTACCGGACGTTGTACCTGGGCCGGTGCTCCTGGATCAGGGAGTACTCGACGAGGAGCGCCTGGACCTCTCCCGCCACCACCATCCACTCGAGACGTCGCGCGGACGACACCATGGCCTGGGTGCGGGGGCCCAGGCCGGAGGGGGCGCCGAAGTAGGAGGACACCCTCTTGCGGACGCTGCGCGCCTTGCCCACGTACAGGACGCGGCCGTCGGCATCCCGGAACAGGTATACGCCCGGGGAGTCCGGGACCGGTCCGAGCCCGGGTCGCTGGCCGCGCGCGAAGTCCAGAGCCTGGAGGGAGTCCATGGACCAAGGCTACCGGGGGTCGGCGGCCCACCACGGCAAATGCGGGGGTGCCGCCGTCTAGGTCGACATCTCCTGCAGCCCTCGTATGCAGTCGTCCACCGACTCGCACATCTCGACCTGGGCATCCAGCGACGTGATCGACAGAAGACGCCGGAGTGGGGCGTGCTGGGGGAGGACGAGCGCAAGCCGCTGCCGGGTCACCTCGAGCTGCCTGACGACCTCGAAGAACATGCTCACGCCGGCGCTATCCAGGTATCGGATTCCGGACATGTCGAGCACGACCCCCACCGCTTCGTTGGAAACTGACCCGAGGACCTGCTCTCCCACGGACCGGGCATTGGAGAAGTCGATCTCCCCGTCGAGGGTCCCGACGATGATTCCGTCACGCTCAGACAGATCGAGGCTCAACCGCGTCACGTGCGTGACTCCTCCTCGCGTCCCAGACGACGGCTCATCTTCACTTCTGTTCCTCTCTCGCCGGCCGAAACCTCCACATGGTCCATAAAGGCCTCGATGATCATCAGCCCACGTCCCCGGAGGCTGGCTCGTGGCGTCCTCCACTTTCCGCTATCGCGGACGTGGATGGACACATCGCCGTCGTGAGACGCCTCCAGCTCGAAATCAGCGGTTCTCGGGCCGACCGCGTGCTCGATGGCATTCGTGCATGCTTCCCCGGTTGCCGCCAAAATCTCATAGGCCTCCTGATCTGTTGCCCCCACTGACAGTAGCCACCTCCTGAGCGTTGCGCGCAGAGGCGCCAGAACCCCCGGCTTGGCAGCCAGGTTCAGGACCAGCGGATTCGTGAGAGGGGTCTGTCTCAGCACCAGGATGGCGACGTCGTCCTCGACTCGCCTGTCCTCCAGGCACCGGGCCAGGATGTGGTCGCACATCTCCTCGAGGTCCTCCGGAGCCGTCAGTACGGCGCGCTTCAGCCGCTCCATCCCCTCGTCCAAGGTCAGGCTCCGGGCCTCCACCAAGCCATCCGTGTACAGCACAAGCGTGGACCCCGGCTCAAGGACGATCACCGCCTCGGGGTACTGCGTCCCCGGCAGCGCCCCCAATGGCACCTCCCGGCCCTCGTCCTCGAGATACGTTGCGACACCCGACGGACTGACCACGAGCGGGGGTGGATGTCCGGCGTTGGTCAGCCGCAGGGTCCCTGACTCGGGCTCCAGCACCGCGTACACCAGAGTCGCCATGTGGTCGCCCCGGAGGTCCTCGAGGAGCCGATTGAGCCTGTCCACGAGCTCGGCGGGGCCGTGGCCTTCCAGGACGTAGGCCCGCAGCGCGTTTCGCAGCTGGCCCATCAGCGCGGCCGCTTTGACGCCCCGTCCGACGACATCTCCCATGCCGACCGCGAGGGAGCCTCCGGGCAGTTCCAGGACTTCGTACCAGTCGCCTCCCACCTCCACCCCGGGGCCCCCGGGGCGGTACCGCGCCGCCGTCAGCAGCCCGGGGACCTGCGGCATCCGGTCCGGCAGCAGGCTGCGCTGCAGCGTCTCGGCGACACCGCGCTGACGGGAGTACAGCCCCGCGTTCTCGACCGCCACCGCGGCCCGCAGGGCGATCTCCTCCATCAGCGACAGGTCCTGGGGACCCAGGGTCCTGCCGGAGTACGCGTTCGTGGTGACTGTCACCACGCCGGAGACTTCACCCCGACGGACCAGCGGGACCACGATCGCACTGAGCGGCTGCATCCTGAACACCTGCTCGCGGCGCCCGGGGTCCGGGACCGCCTCCTCGATCGACTTTCGAGTGACTTCGATCAGCGCCGGCTCCCGCGTCTTGATGGCCCGGACCACCGGATTCGCATCGTTGTCCATGTCCAGCGGCGTCTCTTCCGACTGTCGCGCCAGCTCCTCGAGGGACGGGTCACTAATGCTCACGACCCGTTCGCTGGGAATGCCCTCCTGCACAAGGTCGATCACGCACAGGTCCGCGATCCTCGGAACGATCAGCTCGGAAAGCGCTCGCAGAACCGACGTCAACTCCAGCGAGGAGGCCAGTGTCCGGCTTGCTTCCGCGAGGACGGCCAGGCCCTCACGCGCCTGCTCGGCGTCAGCGCGCGAGGTGCGCTCTGCCTCGTACAGCCGCGCGTTCTCGATCGCTATCCCAGCTTGGACGGCGATCCCCGCGGCCAGCCTCTCGTCGGTCTCATTGAAGAAACCCGATCCGGCGTGTCCGAAGAACAGGCCGCCCACGATCTCGCCCGCGGGCGAACGCACAGGGACGCCGAGAAAGCTGCCGAGCCGAGCCGGCTCCTGGGCGGGGGAACGCGCCGCCACGTCTCCGATCCTCACCGGTGCCCCGTCCGAGAACACCTCACCCACCAGTTCCCGCAAGTCCGGGGAAGGGAAGTCCGCAGCCGTCCCAGGGGATACAGAGACGACTGCGTCGAGATCTGCGGTCCCTTTCGGATGGGCGACGAAAGCGCCCACCGCGGCGCCGGTGAGCTCCGTGGCGGTGTCCGTCACGGCCTCGACCACGCGTTCCAGCTCCAAACTGGAGCTGACGGCGGCGGCCACCCGCTGCAGGGTCTCCGCCACCCGCGCCTGCTCGCGGAGCTGCTCCTCGGCCTGCCTTCGCGTCTGAAGCTCCAGAATCCGCTGCTCAAGCGACTCCGCCATCCGGTTGAACTCCCTCGCCAGGAGCCCAACCTCTCCGGTCCCTGTTTTCGCAACCCGGACTGAGCTGTCACCCCTGCCCATCCGGTTGGTGGCCGATGCCAGACCCCTGAGCGGGCGCAGGAGGTAGCCGCCGAAGACGCTCACCGCCAGAACCGTCGCGAAGATGACCAGTAGCAGGATCAGCATCAGCTCACGCACCGCGCGGGTGGCCGGGGCCAGCGCCGCCGACTCGGCCTGGTAGACACCGACCCCCACCGGAAGCAGGGCGGCGGGAGCCAGAGCCACCAGCTCGCGCCGAGATCCTTTGCCGGTGACGGCCGTCACGGGACGCATGTGAGCCGGCCCGATCGCGAGACGCTCGGGCCGCAGGACACGCCCACGATCGGCGTGAGCCACGATCCTCCCCCTGGCGTCGACGATGAATCCTCCGATGCCGGACCCCGGCCTCTCCAGACGCTCGCTCGCCTCCTCGAGCAGCATCCTGCCGACGAGAACCCCCACCCGTGTCCCCGGGGGGTTCTCGACCGCGACCGCGAAGCGGACAACGGGCTCCTGTATGTCGAGAAGCTCCACGGTGAACCCCTGCGGCCCCACTGCCGGTGGGGGTTCCGCGGCCGCGGCCTTGAGATCCACCACCTTCCTCGCGGACGCCGCTGCCACGAGGCTCCCCGAGTTGTCGTGCAGGACCACCTGCTCGAACTCCGACAGCACCCTCATAGCGACCCCGAGCTCGTCGGAAGCCCGTGACGACAGTGTCGCCACGTCCATACGGGTGCTCACCAGTGTCAGGTGCTGGATGTCCTCGCTCAGCCGGTCGTCCAGACGCACCGCCAGAGCAACAGCCGTCGCGCGGTTCCGCAGGTTGATTTCCGAACGCAGCGCCTCCCGTGCGTTGCGCTCGAGCAGGACCGAGCCCACTGCCGCGGTGAGCAGGCCTGCAGCGACCGACACAGAAACAAGCTGGACGACGAGTCGCGAACGGATGGGCGTGTTGTCAGCGGACGAGGTTCGCCTCCCTCAGCATCGACTCCGGGACCACGACCCCGAGGTTCTGAGCCGCGGTCCTGTTCACGACAAGTGTGAACCGCTGGGGGTCCTGAACGGGAACCGACCGGACCGCGACTCCCTCGAGGACCCTCAGCGCCTGAAGGCCCAGCTGGCGGCCGAGCTGCCGGGATTCCGGGAACAAACTCATCACCGCGAACCTCGCCTGTTCGATGTTTGCCACGACCGGCAGCCGGTACTGAGCTGCGGCGCTCTCGAGGGCGGGCAGGGATCTGGTGGCGGAAGGGGAGGTGGACAGGACAATGAAGGATGCCCCCGCCGCGGCGAGCGCTTCAACCGCCGAGCCGAGGTCCTGCTCGGAAGAGTAGTCGCGGGTTACGAGCTCTAGGTTCGCGGCTGCTGCCGCCCCGCCGAGGACCTTGAGGTGAGCGCCGGCCGCGTCGTCCCCACGCGGCACCGCGAGGCCTGCTCGCCTGGCGTCCGGAAACATACGTTTGGCGAGCGCGAGCGTGCGGTCCGCGGGCGGGACGAACCGTACCCCCGTCGCGTTCCGGTCCGGCCGCCGGAGGTTGGACACCAGCCCTGCTGCCTGGGGGTCGATGGATATGAACACGATCTTCAGGTCGGATGAAACCGAGCGGGCGGCAAACGCGCCTGCCGACGAGAACGCGACCAGCAGGTCCAGCCCATCCTTCATCCATGTGCGTACGGCCCGCTGTGCGTCGGCAGGAGATGGATAGGCCTCCAAAGGATCGGCTCCCAGGATCGTGAGGTTCTGCTTTTCGACCAGTCCGCCTGCCTGCAACTCGCCGACCAGCGCCTCCTGGGTGCCGGCGTCTCCTGTGGCCACGGCGCGCAGGAATGCGATCCGGCGGGGCCGCGGGTGCTGCCGCTCGGCCGGCGTCGCGCACGCGCATGCAATGAGCAGGAACGCCAGGAAAATGGGGATCGGCGGGCGGCTTCGTCCGCGCTGAGGTCGCAAAGTCAGACGAGTATAGGAGCGCGTCGCAGAGGCGATTACAGGAAGAACTGCCTCCACGCCGTCCACCAGTCCTGAGCGCTCGAGCGGATCCTCCGGGGGCCCACTACATCGACTCCCGGCCGGTTGCGATGACCGTCCAGGAGGTCGGGAGAGGTGAAGTCCACCTCGATGGTGCAGGGGCGCCCGGGGTCGTACGGCTGGACCGCTTTCAGGTCGGACAGAGACGCCTTTGCGCCCTCTTCGATCAGAGCGCGCGCGCGCACGGGGGGGATGTTCCTGGCGCTGAACCTCCCCAGGCCCTGCTTGACCGGCACGGTCGTCAGCCCGTCGCCCAAAAGCTCCCGCGCCTCGCGGCAGCTCGCCTCGTCACCGGTGACCAGCACCACCGGGCACCCCCACGTCCCACACAAGGCGGCGTTGATGCCGGTCTCCCCCACGTCGACTCCGTTGAACCGCAGGTTCGTCCACTGCGAGCCGGACACGGTGTGACACATCACGCCGTCCGGCGTCCCGGCCATGGCGTGCATCGCGACGAACAGCGCGGCGTCGCACCCGCTCTCCAGCAGATCGGTGTAGCCGGTCCAGACACTCTGGACGACGTAGTCGCAGCCCGGGTCCAGCAAGTCCGGGACCAGGGAGTTGAACGTGTAGTCGCCGCCGGCGCCGTGGCAGTCCACGACCACCACCTCCGTGGCTCCCGCGGCACGAGCGCCGCGCACGGCCGCGTTGATCTCCTCGGTGTACAGACGGCGGCCCTCCTCGTACAGGGGCTTTCCAGACGACACCTGGTCCCACTTGACGATCCCCGCGACCCCTTCCATGTCCGACATGACGATCACGCGCATCTCAGCCTCCCTGCTGAACGAGGACGACACCTCCGAGAATCATCGCGCCGCCGGCGAGGGAGCCGGCGGTGGGACGCTCGCCCAGCAGAGCCCACGCCCACAGAAGGCTGGAAACGGGGACGAGATAGACGAACGTCGCCAGCCGAGATGCGGGCCAGCGACGGAGACACCATGACCACGCGACGTAAGACACAGCCGTAGACAGCACTCCCAGGTAGATCAACCACGACCAGGCCGCCGCGTCCAGGGAGGCGAACGAGGACGCCTCCCGGACCGCGAACGGCGCCAGAACCAGCGCCCCCACCCAGGCCCCCGTGAGGTTCAGTCGGACCCCGTCGTACCGGGCCGCCAGCGGCTTGGAGACGAGGGTGTAGAGGGCCCAGGCGACCGGCGCGATCATGGTCACGAGCACCCCCCGGACGCTGCGAGCCTGAAGCCCCTGGCCCGAAGCAGCGACCAGCAGTCCAACCCCGGCGAAGGCGACGGCCACGCCCGCCGCCCTGCGGACGCCGAACGACTCCCGCAGCAGAACGGCGGCGGCAACGGCCACCATCACCGGCATCGTCGCGACCAGCAGGCTTGCGACGCCCGCCGAGACGTACTGCTCTCCCCAGTTGATCGCCAGGTGGTAGGCGGCCGAACCGAATACTCCGACTGACACCAGCTTGAGGAGGTCGCCCTTCCGGCGGTCGGGCGCGGGCCCCCGCACGAACGGGAGCATCAGCAGGTAGGTGACGGCGGCGATGAGCAAACGCCCCGCCGTCAGCGCGCCGGCCGACAGGTCCTGGAGCAGGAACTTGATCCCGCTGAAAGCGGCGCCCCAGACGGCTATCACCGCCACCATCACCAGCGGGACGGCCCAGGCGGGCGTCCGCACCTCGTTTTTCTCCGGGCGAGCGTCCGCGGGGGGGCGGAGGCGCTGACTGGTAGCCACCGTCAGTCGTACCGGGACGCCTGCAGCCGAAACAGCTCGGCGTACCGGCGTCCGCGCTGCATCAGCTCCTCGTGGGTACCCAGCTCCTCGAGGCGCCCTTCGTGCAGCACCACGATGAGATCCGCCATCCGGACCGTGGAGAAGCGGTGGGACACCAGCACCGTCACCGGCCGGACTCCCCCGGGGGCCGACTGGGCGAGCTCGGCGAACCTCTCGAAGACCTCGTGTTCCGACCGGGCGTCGAGACTTGCCGTCGGCTCGTCGAGCATCAGCAGCACGGGATTCTGCAGCATGGATCCGCGGGCCAAGGCAACGCGCTGCCATTCCCCCTCGGACAGATCGGTCCCGTCCTTGAAGTCACGCCCCAGCTGCGTGTCGTACCCGGACGGAAGACGGTCGATGGTCCTGTCGGCGCCGGACTGTCGGGCGGACGTCGTCACCCGGTCAAGGTCGTCGATCGACTCCAGGTCGCCCACTCCCACGGCTTCCCGTGCGACGAGCTGGAAGCGGACGAAGTCCTGGAACGCGGCGCCCACCCGGGACCGCCACTCGTCCAGGTCAAGGTCACGCAGGTCGATCCCGTCTATGCGGATCGATCCCCCGGTGGGGTCGTAAAAGCGGCTGAGCAGCTTCACGAGGCTGGACTTACCGGCTCCGTTTTCACCCACCAGGGCCACGGTCGCGCCCGCGGGGATGAACAGCGAGACGGCGTGGAGAACCTCCTTTTCGGTGTCCGGGTAGGTGAACGACACGCCGTCCAGGACAATGCCGCTGGTGATGGACCTGGGCACGGGCTGAGTGTGCTCGGGTCCGCGGAGCTGGACGTCCGGCTCGTAGTCCAGGAGCCACAGGTAACGCTCCCCCACGAACGACAGCTCCGCGAGCCAGGCGATCAGGTTCGCGGCCATCTCCACGTGTCCGATCACCATGCGCGACACCTGAACACCCAGCGCGACGTCGCCGATTGTTGCCCTGCGGTTGAGGGCCAGCCACCCGATGAACCCGATCGCGCCGCCGAGCGTGAGCCCGTAGGCGGCCCCCGTCACCACTCCGACCCCCGATCGCTTCAGCCGGTCACGGAAAAGCGTGCGGATGTAGGTCCCGGTGATCTGCCTGTACCGGTCTATGAGGTGGGAGCCGAGAGTGAAAAGCCGTACCTCCTTCGCTGCCTTCGGCTCGGTGGCAAGCTCCAGGTAGTGCTGTGAGAGGCGGTCCTCGGGGGCGATGTCGTCCCACCGTCTGAAGTGCTTGCGGTAGGAACGGAACTGGATCACCGCGCTGGGGGCCGCCACCAGCGGCATGACGATGAGCAACGGGTGGATCGTCGCCAGCAAAAACAGCGCCGATGACAGTCCGAAGATGAGGTAAGCGACGCTGTTGAGGTTCGTCAGCGCGCTGAACGGCACGTAGTGGTGGTTGCGGACCAGCTTGATCTTGTCCGCAAACTCCGGCCGCTCCAGGTGATCCAGACCGGGCGCAGACGTGGATATGGCCATCAGGCGTCTGTCGACCTCCTGGCTGATGCGGTCCCCCATGTCCATCTGGAGGAACTGCAGGAGGTGGCCCAGCAGCACGGTCGCGGCGAACTGGCCCAGGAAGACAAACCCCCACTTCCAGGCCTCGTCGGCGTCGCCCGCGGCGAGGGCGTCCACCAGAAGCTTGGTCAGCCACCCGCTGGCGGCCCCGGCCATGCCCATGAGGATCATCGACGCAAGCAGTGCGGCTGCGCGCCTGCGGGCTATATCCCAGGCCAGTCCCAAGATCGCGCCGTAGACGCGCGTCATGCGGTGGACGGTCTGGGAGTCGACCTTCGGCGGAACCTCGGGGATCTGCTCCGAGATGCTCATTCCAGGGTCCCCGTGAGCCGGTAATGGGAGGCCTGCATCTCGTACAGCTCCGCGTAGCGGCCGCGCGACGCCACCAACTGCTCGTGGGTCCCGTCCTCTACCACCCGGCCGTTCTCGAGGAACACGATCCTGTCGGCCATGCGCACCGTCGAGAACCGGTGGGATACCAGGATCGTCGTGCGTCCCCGGCTGAGGTCGGCGAAGTGCGTGTACAGCTCGTGCTCCAGCCGGACGTCCAGGCTGGCCGTGGGCTCGTCCAGGACGAGCAGGTCGGAGTCCCGGGCTATCTGCGCCATCATCGCCCGCGCCAGGGCCACCCGCTGCCACTCCCCCCCGGACATGTCCACGCCCCCGAACTCGCGGGCCAGGGGGGTGTCCCAGCCGTTGTCGAGCTCCTCGATGCGGTCCAGAACGCCCACGCGACGGGCCGATTCCCGGACCGCGGCCTCGTCGTCCATGTGCTCGACCGCCCCGAACCCCACGTTGTGCCGGGCGCTGAGGTTGTAACGGACGAAGTCCTGGAAGATGACGGCCATGCGGGATCGCAGGGCGACCAGGTCGTACTCGCGGATGTCGGTGCCGTCCAGCAGGATCCGGCCCTCGTCGGGGTCATAGAAGCGGCAGAGCAGCTTGATCAGAGTCGTCTTGCCGGCGCCGTTCTCGCCGACCAGGGCCACGGAGGTGGCCGGATGTATGGCCAGGTCGAGGCGGTCCAGGATCTTGCGCTCGGTCCCCGGATACGTGAAGGAGACCCGGTCGAAGACGATCCCGGACCCCGGAGCGGTCCCGGTCCTGGCGGACCCGGACGCGTCCAGGCGCGGGTCGCGGCGGGGCAGGTCCATCAGCTTCAGCGCCGTGGGCAGGTAGTAGTTCGCCTGACGCATCGCCGCCAGCGTGCGCGACAGCGCCAAAAACGCGTTCGTCATCCCGATGGCCGCCATCGAGGTGGCCGTGAAGACACCGACGTCGATGCGACCGTCCAGGGTGGCGGAGATCATCCGGGTGAAGACGTACGCCGTGCCCGCGATCGTGAGCACGTGGAGTGCCGTCCGGATCAACAGGCTCTTACGCCGGACCTGCCACACCTCTCGGATCCCGGCCAGCCAGTGCGTCCCCTGACGCTGCAGGAGCCAGTCCCCCAGCCCGAAGATCCGCAGCTCCTTGGCGGGCTCAAGGGACAGCGCAAGGCGGCGGAAGTAGTTGGCCTTCCGGGCCTCGTCCGAGCGCCTTATCCGGCGGATCCCGGCCGCCCTGACCAGCCGCCAGGCGGCTACCGCCTCCGGGAAGGTCGTGGCCAGCATCAGCAGCGGGATCCAGCCCGCGAACACCGACGCCAGCCTGGCCATCGCCAGGAGCTGCACGAGCGTCTGGATGCTGGACGTGAGGTGGTTCAGGCTCTGGACCGGGGCCCACTGAACCCAGCTGGACACCTCGAGCTTGTCTCGGAACTCAGGGTCCTCGAAGTAGGCGAGCCCAGGAAGCTGGGTGACGCTGGTCATGATCCGCTGCGACAGATAGGCGTGGAACCTGCGCTGGAGCCCGAACAGAAGCGCCTGCTGAATGGGCCCGAGGACCTGCGAGATCAGGATCGCGCCCCCCAGCCAGATCAGGGCTTCGCGCGCGGTCCGTCCGGGGGCCGACTCGGCCCCCAGGCGGATGGCCCTGGGCATGACGCTGAGGAACCTGCCGGTCTGCTCCACCATCACCGCGGGGACGTATCCCTGCACGGCGGTGGTCGCCATGACGCCCACAACAAACCACGGCGCGGCTCGGGCGACCAGGCCCAGCCCCCGGACCGTGGCGCGCAGCTCCTCGCGCCAGGGGACCTTTTCGTCCAGCAATCTCATTCCCATGCGAGGACCTCGGCTCGTGGGCGGGGTTCATCATCATCGTCGGCCCCCGCAGCGGCGGCAACCGCCGCGGCGCCGATATACTGGTAGGGACCGGTTCGCGCGAGTGCGCGGTCCGGTCTTTGGCTTTTTCAGCGCCGGCGCCGGCGCGCGCGGGGGGCCGGAGCGAGCAGGGGGCTGAGGAACCTTCCCGTGTGCGACCCCTCGCATGCCGCGATGGCCTCGGGCGTACCGGACACGACCACGTGACCCCCGCCGTCGCCCCCCTCGGGCCCCAGGTCGATGATGTGATCGGCGGTCTTTATGACGTCGAGGTTGTGCTCGATCACCACGACCGTGTTGCCCGCGTCCACCAGCCGGTGCAGCACCTCCAGCAGGCGCTTGATGTCCTCGAAGTGAAGTCCCGTGGTGGGTTCGTCCAGCATGTACAGCGTTTTGCCCGTGGCCCTCTTCGCGAGCTCGCTGGCCAGCTTCACCCTCTGGGCCTCCCCTCCGGACAGCGTGGGCGCCGGCTGTCCGAGCCTGATGTAGCCCAGCCCCACGTCCACCAGTGTCTGTAGGTGCCGGCGGATCGGTGGGATCGCCTCGAACAGGCCCAGCGCGTCTTCGACCGAGGACTCCAGCACCTCGCAGATCGTCTTGCCCTTCCACCGGACCTCGAGAGTCTCGCGGTTGTACCGCCTGCCCTTGCAGACCTCGCAGGCGACGTAGATGTCGGGCAGAAAGTGCATCACGATCTTGCTGGTCCCGTCGCCGGCGCAGGCCTCGCACCGGCCCCCGCGGACGTTGAAGGAGAATCGTCCAGGCCCGTAGCCGCGGCGCTTGGCCTCCGTCGTCTGCGCGAACAGCTTCCGGACGTGATCGAACACACCGGTGTACGTGGCGGGGTTGGACCGCGGCGTACGTCCGATCGGTGACTGGTCGATGAGGATCACCTTGTCGAGCTGGTCGATCCCCGTGATGCGCTTGTGCTTGCCGGGTACGAGCTTGGACTTGTACACCTTCACCATCAGCGCCTGGTAGAGGATGTCGTGCACGAGGGTCGACTTCCCCGACCCGGACACCCCGGTCACGGCGTTAAAACATCCGAGGGCGAACTTGGCCTCGTCGCCCTTGAGGTTGTGCTCTCGGGGGCCGGTCACCGTCAGGTGCGCCCCCCTTTTGGCGCTTCGCCTCGTGACCGGCACGCCGATCTTCGCCCGCCCGGACAGGTACCGGCCGGTCAGCGACGTCGGGTGCTCGAGGAGACCCTCCAGGGGGCCCGCGTAAACGACCTCACCGCCGTGCTCCCCGGCCCCGGGACCTATGTCCACCACGTAGTCGGCGGTCCGGACCGTGTCCTCGTCGTGCTCCACCACGATCAGGGTGTTGCCGAGGTCCCGAAGCCGGACCAGCGTGGTGATCAGGCGGCGGTTGTCGCGCTGATGGAGTCCGATCGAGGGCTCGTCGAGGATGTACAGGACGCCGACCAGTCCGGACCCGATCTGCGTGGCCAGCCTGATTCTCTGCGCCTCCCCTCCGGCCAGCGTCGCCGCGGCGCGGGACAGGGACAGGTAGTCCAGCCCGACATCAACCAGAAACCCCAGCCGCTCCCGGACCTCTTTGAGGATCCGCTCGGCAATGTGGCGCTCTCGCTCGTTGAGGTTCAGGTGCTCGGCGAACAGCAGTGCCTCCCGGACGGACCGGGAGCACAGCTCGGAGATCCCCAGCCCGTCGATGGTCACGGCCCTGGACTCCGGCCGGAGGCGGGCGCCCTTGCACTCCGGGCACGGGATCTCTCTCATGTACTGCTCGGCGCGCTGTCGGGAGGCGTCGCTGTCGGTTTCGTCATAGCGCCTGCGCAGCCACGGGATCACGCCTTCGTACGCGGTGTGGTAGGACCGGACCCTGCCGTAGCGCGACTTGTACCTGACGTGGACCTTCCGCCCCCCGGACCCGTGCAGGAGCACCTCCCGCTCCTGAGCGGTCAGCGTCCGCCAGGGCGCGTCGGCGTCGATTCCGAACTCGTCGCAGACGGCCGCCAGGAGGCGGTCGAAGTACTCCAGCCGCGCGCCGGCCCACGGTCCGATCGCCCCCTCGGACACCGACAGGTCCGGGTCCGCGACGATCAGGCTGGGATCGACCTCGAGCCTCGTCCCCAGGCCGGTGCAGCGCGGACAGGCACCGTACGGCGTGTTGAAAGAGAACATCCGGGGAGCCAGCTCGTCGAAGCTGATCCCGCAGGACATGCAGGCGAAGTGCTGCGAGAACGTCTGCGACTCCCCGTCCACCTGCTCGACGGTGACGATGCCGTTGGTGAGTCCCGTGGCCGTCTCGAGTGAGTCGGCGAGCCTGGACCGGATGCCTTTTTTCAGCACGATCCGGTCCACGACGACCTCGATCGTGTGCTGCTTGTAGCGCTCCAGCCGGATCTTCTCGGTCAGCTCGCGGATCTCACCGTCGACCCGGGCGCGGGCGAACCCCTTGCGGGCGAGGTCGCCCAGCAGCGACTCGTACTCCCCCTTGCGCCCCTGCACCACGGGGGCCAGGACCACGAGCCGGGCCCCCTCGGGCCATTCCAGGATGCGGTCGACCACCTGCTCCACCGTCTGACGCTCGATAGCGCGCCCGCACTGGTGGCAGTGCGGCTTTCCGATTCGCGCGTAGAGCAGACGAAGGTAGTCGTAGACCTCGGTGATCGTTCCCACGGTCGAGCGCGGGTTGCGGGACGCGGACTTCTGGTCGATGGAGATGGCGGGTGACAGCCCCTCGATGAACTCGACGTCGGGCTTTTCCATCTGGCCGAGGAACTGCCGGGCGTAGGAGGACAGCGACTCGACGTACCGGCGCTGGCCCTCCGCGTAGATCGTGTCGAAGGCAAGCGAGGACTTGCCGGACCCGGAGATGCCCGTAAAAACGATCAGGGCGTCGCGGGGCAGCTCCAGGGAGACGTTCTTCAGGTTGTGCTCGCGCGCACCCTTGATCGAGATCTGGGAGGACATCTGAGGGAAGGCTCCTGTTCTGCGGTTCGCGGGAACGCCCGTTCGTGGACCATCCTATTGACGGGTGCGACACGACGCAGGAGACCGCGTGACAGGCAATCCGATTGATGCCTTCGGCCCCCGGACCTTCGAGGTGGAGTGCGGCGGGGAGACCCACCGGGTGGTCTGGGACAAGGGACAGATCATCGCGCCGGACCACGATCAGGAGGCCGAGGAGGTCCTGGCGACGTTCGGCGGCCGCCGGGAGCCCTGCCTGGCCCTGGTGGCTCTGAGCAGGATGCCTCTGCCGGACCCCTCGGCCCGGGCCATCGTCGCAGGCATGACCGGCGAGCGTGATCTCACCTGGTCGGCAGCCAGTCTCGAGCAGACGGCCGCGCAGTACCCGGGCATGGCGCGCGCGGGCTGGTTCCGGTCGACCGCATCCATGCTGCGAGGGCTTGCCGTGCTCCCGCCCGAGGGCAGGGACCTGTTCTGGCTCCACTCGGCCTTCCGTCAGCCCCCCGTCAAGGACCGCGGTAAGGACGCGGAGATCCGGCTGCTCCTGACCAACGCCGTGCAGGCGACGGCTCCGGGAAGCGACATCTCGGTCCGGTGCGAGGTGGTCCGGGAGACCAAGACCCCGCACGCCTTCGGCCTCAGCAACGGGACTACGTCCGCCGTCGCCGTGTTCGTCCAGCCCTCGTGGATCGCGATCGCACGCGAGGGCGCATCGGTCGTGGACGGCTACGCGCTGCTGCGCCTCAACCGTCCTACGTCCCGCCGGAGCCGCCGCGCCTGGGCGCTGGTATGGCAGCCGTTGGACGACGGACTCAGCGCGAGAGTGGCCAGGGCCTCCGTCGACCCGTCCGGCTCGGTCCGCCTCCTGAAGCAGGCGCACAGCCGATGAGCCAGAGTCACCACGACTACACCGACCAGGCCGCGCGGTACGACAGGACCCGGTCCGCCAGCCCCTCTGTGCTGCGGCCTCTGCGGGCGGCACTGTCCGGGGCTCCCGGCAAACATCTGGTGGACGTAGGCGGAGGGACCGGGAACTACTCAGCGGCTCTGGCCCGAGACGGGTTCCGCCCCATCGTGCTGGACGTCTCCCCTGAAATGCTTGGCCGCGCGCGGACAAAGGGGCTGGCGGTCCTCAGAGGCAGCGCCGCGAGCCTGCCGGTGCGAGACGGGGTGGCGGATGCCGTGTCAATGGTTTCGATGCTCCATCTGGTGGTCGAGTGGCGTTCGGCGCTCTCAGAGGCGCGGCGGGTCCTGAGACCGGGCGGGGCGCTCGCGATCATGGCCTACACGCGCGACCAGCTGGAGGTCCTGTGGGTCCTGGACTACTTCCCGGACACGCGCGAATGGCTGGCTCCCGAGCACCAGTCGATCGACGAGCTCGTGACGGAGCTTCGGGGGGCGCAAGTCACGCCGTTCGAGTTCGAGGACCTGGATGACGGTTCGATGGCGGCTCTCTGCCGCCACCCGCACCTGATCCTGGACTCCCGGCGCCGCGCGCAGACGAGCTACTTCGAGCGACTGGAGAGGTCGGACCCGGACGCGTTGCGCAGGGGGCTGGACGAGCTCGAGCGTGACCTGGCGCGAGGGCGGCGGCCACAGGACGAGGTATCGGAGGCGCGATCCAGGCTGGGGGACGGCTGCGTCATCGCCTGGACCAAGCCGATATAGCCGGGAACAGCACCTTCGGAGCCCGGATCAGCCCGAAAGGTAATCAGGCGCGGCGGGCGGCCTCGAAAGTCCCCCACCAGCGTCCGGACCGGTCGAGGAAGACTCCTACGCCGGCCCGGTTGAACCCCCGGCTGCGCAGGTCGAACATGCAGCGCTTGTGCCCGGGGGAGTTGAGCCAGAGGCTGTACAGCTTCTGGGCCACCCGCTCCGTGGATGCTCCCTGTGCGGGGCGGAAGTAGGCGACGTTCTCGCATGCCGCGAAGTTGCCGCTGAACCCGGCCCGCCTGACGCGGTCGTGGAAACCGGCGTGGGTGAGGCCTCCGTGGCGAGACATGCTCACGGAGTGCTGGCGCGCGACGGACCGCAGCCCGTCGTGGGAGCTGAGCCGTCCCTTGCCGATCGAAGCCCGTCCGTTGTTGATCAGGGTGAGCACGCGCGACTCGACCGCTGAGGCCCCGGTTGCGTTGTGGGACGAGCCGGAGACCGGGTGCGCGTGCACCACGGGAGCCGAGGCAAGACCGAGCGTGAGCGCGGCGGCGAACGCAATCAGACGACGTGTCATGGGGGGCCTCCTGAGAAGACGTCTCGAGGTCCCGGCAACCCTAGCAGAAGCGGGTGCCGTTCCCGCCGTCACTCAGACGCAGAACCCCGGACGGGCCACCGACCGGATGCCCCCGACGACGTGCTCGGCGAAGAGGTCCTCCGACCAGGCGGACGCCGAATGGCCGCCGGACGTGTACCACGAGCGGCCTCCCTGGTAGGTATGGCACCAGGAGACCGGGTGGTCCGCACCCATCGTGCCCCCCTGGTAGCTGTCCTCACGGACAGTCACCAGGACCCTGACCTTCGGACGGGGGTTTTCGCGGAAGTCGTACCACTCGTCGGTCCGGAACCACTCGTTGGGCAGCCGGGAAGTGGACGGGTGGTCTGCCTTCTCCACGATCATCTTGGCGTTCTGGATCGCCGGGTGGGACTTGAAGTAGGCCCCCACGAGGCCCCCGTACCAGGGCCAGTCGTACTCGGTGTCGGCCGCCGAGTGGATGCCGGCGTAGCCGCCGCCGGCCCGGATGTAGCGCTCAAAAGCAGCCTGCTGGTCTCCGTTGAGCACGTCTCCGGTCGTGTGCAGGAACACGACGGCCAAAAACCGCTTCAGGCCCACGTCCGTGAAGACTCCCGGATCCTCGCTGTGGACGACCGGAAGGCCATGGGACTCCAGCCGCTTCAGCGCCTCCAGGGCCGCGGGAACCGAGTCGTGGACGAAACCCCTGCGCAGGGTGAACACGAGCACGGCGGGAGGCCCGGCGGTCGGCTGAGGTGTGGGGGCGGCGGTCGTCGAAGGCGTCGGTGTCCGTGCGCGAAGCGAAACCGGAGTCCCCGCGGGAGACGGGCTCGCCGGGCTCGGCGAAACCGTGGGCTCGGTGGTCGGACTGGCAGACGCCTCCGAGGCGCGCACACGTGTCGCCGGTTTCGGCTTCTGCTGCGCGCAAGCCGCGGTCAGGAGCAGGGCTGCCAGGGTCAGGGCGATCGAGCGTCTGCTCACGGCTTCACCCCCACGGGTTGGCCGTGGACCTCCCGCAACTCCCGCTTCAGGTCCGTGACCTCGTCGCGGAGCCGGGCCGCGTACTCAAATCGCAGGTCCCGCGCCGCGTCGCGCATCTCCTCCTCCAAAACCATGATCAGCCGCTGCAGTTCGTCCAGCGGCATGTCGGAGCGCTCCTGCCGGCGACCCCTCCGGGAGCCCTTGCCGGGCACCGGGGCCCCGGCCGGACGAGTCTGCAGAAGGATGTCCGTCACGTTCTTGCGGATCGTCTCCGGCTTGATCCCGTGCTCGGTGTTGTACGCGACCTGTATCTCGCGGCGTCGCCTCGTCTCCTCCAGCGCGTCGCGCATCGAGTCGGTGACCTGATCGGCGTACATGACCACCTGCCCCTCGACGTTGCGCGCCGTCCGCCCGATGATCTGGATGAGAGAGGTGGCCGAGCGCAGGAACCCCTCCTTGTCGGCGTCCAGGATGGCCACCAGCGTCACCTCCGGCAGGTCCAGGCCCTCGCGGAGCAGGTTGATCCCGACGAGCACATCGAACTCGCCGAGCCTCAGGTCGCGCAGGATCTCGATCCGCTGGACCGTGTCGACCTCGGAGTGCAGGTACCGCACCCGGATCCCCATCTCCAGCAGGTAGTCGGTGAGGTCCTCGGCCATCTTCTTGGTCAGCGTGGTCACTAGAACGCGCTGCTCGCGTTCGACGCGGCGCCGGATCTCAGCGATCAGGTCGTCGATCTGTCCACGGGTCGGACGCACGATCACCTCGGGGTCCACCAGCCCTGTGGGGCGGACGATCTGCTGGGCCACGCAGGTGGACTTGCGCAGCTCGAAAGCAGCCGGGGTCGCAGAGATGAAGCACACCTGTCCGACCTTCTCCATGAACTCCTCGAAACGCAGGGGCCGGTTGTCCATCGCCGAGGGGAGCCGGAACCCGTGCTCGACCAGGGTCTCCTTGCGTGAGCGGTCGCCTTCGTACATCCCGTGCAGCTGCGGCACCGTCATGTGCGACTCGTCGATGAAGACGATGTAGTCGTCGGGGAAGTAGTCCAGCAGCGTGTAGGGGGCCTCGCCCGGCGCCCGCCCGTCGACGTGGCGCGAGTAGTTCTCGATGCCGGAGCAGTAGCCGATCTCCCGCATCATCTCCAGGTCGTAGTGGGTCCGCATTCGCAGGCGCTGCGCCTCCAGCAGCTTGTCCTGCGCCTGCAGCTCCGACAGCCGCTGACTCAGCTCCGCCTCAATGGACGCCATCGCGCGCTGCATGGTCGTGTCGCCGGCCACGTAGTGGCTGGCCGGGAACACGTTCACCGACTTCGTCTCCCCCACGACCTCGCCGGTCACCGGGTTGATCCACGTGAGCCGCTCGACCTCGTCGCCGAAAAGCTCCGCCCGCAGGACGAGCTCCTCGTAGGCGGGATGCAGCTCCAGCGTGTCGCCGCGGACACGGAACCGTCCCCGGGTGAGGTTCATGTCGTTGCGGTCGTAGCGCAGGTCCACCAGCCGCCGGACGATCAGGTCGCGCGGCATCTCCCCGCCGACCTCCAGTGACAGGATCTGTCCCCTGTACTGCTCCGGGGAGCCAAGGCCGAAGATGCAAGAGACCGAGGCCACGACCACGGCGTCGCGCCGGGTCAGCACCGCCGCGGTCGCCGAGTGGCGCAAGCGGTCCACCTCGTCGTTGATGGACGAGTCCTTCTCGATGTAGGTGTCCGTCTGAGGGACGTACGCCTCCGGCTGGTAGTAGTCGTAGTAGCTCACGAAGTACTCGACGGCGTTGTCGGGAAAGAACTCCTTCAGCTCGGTCGTGAGCTGAGCCGCGAGCGTCTTGTTCGGTGCTATGAGCAGCGCGGGGCGCTGGAGCCGCTCCGCCACCGCGGCCATGGTGGCCGTTTTGCCGGTGCCGGTGGCGCCGAGCAGCGTTACGAACCGCTCACCCGCCGCCAGGGCGGCGGAGAGTTCCTCGACGGCTTTGGGCTGGTCGCCGGCCAGGTCGAACCCGGGCCGGAAGCTGAAATCGCGCGATGTCATGGGGGCTCCAGCGTAGGCCGTCAGGCCCCCAGCCGTGCCGCAACCGTCGGCAGTTCCCGCAGGGTGGGGATGACAGGGAACTCGCGCACGTCCGGCCAGCGGCCGTAGCGGTCCAGGAGCACGCCGTGCAGTCCGCATGCGGTTGCCGCCTCCGCGTCGAAGTAGGGCTGGTCCCCCACGTGCACGCAGCGGTCCGCTGACACCCCTGCCTGCTCCACCGCCCACTTGAAGATCCGGGGGTCGGGCTTCTCGACGGCAAGCGGTCCGGAGATCGCCACGACGTCGAAGCGGTTGAGGATGCCGAGTCTTCGCAGGAGGCCTTCCAGCCACCCCTCGAAGTTGCTGATGATCCCCAGCCGCAGGCCGGCGGCTTGCAGCTGATCCAGCGCCGGCAGGACGTCGTCGAAGAGGCCGTAGTTGTCCGGGTTCGAGAAGGTCTGGAAAAGGACCTCCGGGGCCTCCGGGTCGTCGATGCCCAGGTGGCCGAGCATGTCGGTGTAGAAAGCCGTCCAGAATGCCTTGGACTCGTCGGCGGAAGCAGAGAACGTCCTGCCCTCGTCTGCCGCGCGGCGGAAGTGGGAGCCGAGCTCGCGGCTGGTCCGGATGACGTCGTCGCTGCCGGCCTGGTGTCCTCGCGACCGGATGACCTTCGCGGCCAGCTCCGGGAACGAGGGCTCGGCCCGCAGGAGCGTCTCCCCTGCGTCGAAGAACACCATCTCGATCAAGCGCCGGCCCCCGCTTTCGCGCGCAGCGACTCCCAAAGCTCGTCCACCTGGGCCTCCAGCTCCTCCAGCGAG
Source organism: Actinomycetota bacterium (assembly GCA_035536535.1). NCBI lineage: Bacteria > Bacillati > Actinomycetota > Actinomycetota bacterium. The sequence goes on from DATLNZ010000035.1 coordinate 23,251, forward strand.
CCTTCGTTGCGGATGACGTGGTCGGCGATCTCCTCCTTGTCGGAGATGGGGGCCTGTGCGGCCATCCGCGCGGCGGCGTCCTGTCTGGACATGCCGCGCTTCTCGAGCCGGTCGAGCGAGGTCTGTTCGGATGCGGACACCACCACGACCTCGGCCACCAGCCCCCGGCTGCCGGACGCCGACTCCACGAGCAGCGGGATGTCGAGCACGACTACGAGGTCCTGTCCCGCCAGGTCCCTGAGCCGGTCCACGATCTTCTGGTACACGCGGGGGTGAACGATCGAGTTCAGCTTCATCCTGCGCTCCCGGTCGGCGAACACGATCCGGGCGAGGATGGTCCGGTCGAGTTGTCCGTCCTGTCCGACCGCCTCGGGGAATTCAGCCGCTACGTCGTCGTAGCCGGGGGTGCCGGGCTCGATCACGTCACGCGCCAGCAGGTCGGCGTCCACCACGTGCGCGCCGCGCCGCCCGAGCATGCGGGAGACCGTCGTCTTGCCGGTGCCGATCCCGCCCGTGAGGCCGATCACGTACACGCGCGGGGCTCAGCCCTGCTGCATGTCGCGAACGATGGCCTCGAGGGTGTCGGTGGGGGCGTCCTCTGACTTCGGGCGCTCGGGCTCGGCGTCGCCGTCCTCGGCCGTTTCCGGCTCCGGCTCCAGCTCCGGCTCGGGCTCAGGAGAGATGTCCGGCTCGACGTCCAGAAAGGCCTCCTGGCTCAACGGCTGGCCTTCTCCGGCGCCGGCTCCCGGCGATTCCGTCGGCTCCGGCGGGACGTAGCCCTCCTCGGCCTGCTTCATCGAAAGCGAGACTCGGCGCCGCTTGGGGTCGACGTCCAGGACCTTGATCTTCACGACGTCGCCGACCGACACGACCTCCGCGGGTGTCTGAACGTGCTTCTGCGAAAGCTCGGAGATGTGGACGAGGCCCTCGAGCCCGTCACCGACCTGGACGAAGGCGCCGAACGACACCAGCTTCGTTACATGTCCGTCGATGATGTCGCCGGACTCGTGCAGGCGGCCGAAGCTGGCCCACGGGTCCTCCTGCGTGGACTTGAGCGAAAGGGAGATCCGCTCGCGGTCGTGATCGACGTCCAGGACCTCCACCTCGACCTCCTGGCCCACTGTCACGACCTCGGCGGGGTCCTCGACGTGCTTCCAGGACAGCTCCGAGACGTGGACGAGCCCGTCGATGCCGCCGAGGTCCACGAAGGCCCCGAACTTCACGATCGACGAGACGCGGCCCGTCCGGACGTCGCCCTTCTTCAGGGTGCCCAGCAGGTCCTTGCGGGTCTCCTTCTGGGTCTCCTCGAGGAACGCGCGGCGGGAGAGCACCACGTTGTTGCGGTTCCGGTCCAGCTCGATGATCTTGCACTCGAGCTCGGTTCCCACGAATGGGTTGAGGTCTCCCACGCGGCGGATGTCCACCAGCGACGCGGGGAGGAACCCCCGGAGGCCGATGTCCACGATGAGCCCGCCCTTGACCACCTCGATGACCTTGCCGGTCACCATCTCACCGGTGTTCTTCTTGTCCTCGATCACGTGCCAGGCCTTCTCGTACTGGGCGCGCTTTTTGGACAGGATCAGACGGCCTTCCTTGTCCTCCTTCTGAAGGACCAGGGCGTCGATCTCCTCCCCGACCGTGACCTCCTTGTTGGGGTCGACGTCGTGGCGGATGGACAGCTCGCGGATCGGGATCACGCCCTCGGACTTGTAGCCGATGTCGACCAGGACCTCGTCCTTGTCGATCCGAAGGACGCGGCCCTTGACCACGTCGCCATCGTTGAAGTCCTTGAGCGTCTCGTCGTACGCGCGCTCCAGGTCTTCCCTGGTGAGGATCTCGCCGCCCGTGTAGGACGACATACCGGTGCTCTCTTGCGTGTCTTGGGGGCTCATCTGCTGGTGGGACCTCCGAACATGTGTCTCCAGGCCCCCGTGGGGGCCCAGGCACGACAATGGTACCAGCGCAGCGGCGGGGGCCGCAGGTGCTCAGGCGTGGGCTTCGGACCAGTTGCGGCCGAAGTGGACGTCCACCTCGAGCCCGCAGATCAGGTCGGCGGCGGCCTCCATATGGGTGCGGACCAGCGCGTCGGCCTCCGCCTCGGCCCCCGCGGGGACCTCGAACACCAGCTCATCGTGGACGGACAGCAGCATCGTGGCCACGTGGGTGCGGTCCTCCAGGGCCAGGTCCACGTCGATCATCGCCCGCTTGATGATGTCGGCGGCGCTGCCCTGGATCGGCGCGTTGAGCGCCATCCGCTCCCCCATCGCCCGCACGCGGGGGTTGCGCGACTGCAGCTCCGGCAGGTAGCGCCGGCGTCCGAGCATCGTGGTGGTGAAGCCGTCCACCTTGGCCCGGCCCACTTGTGCGTCGAGGAAGTCTCGGACCTTCGGGAACTGCGCGTAGTAGGCGTCCACGAACGCCCTGGCCTCCTCGAGGTCCACTGACAGCCGCTGAGACACCCCGTAGGACGACATGCCGTAGGCGATGCCGTAGGAGAACTGCTTGGCGTAGGAGCGCATCTGCGGGTTCACGTCCGCGACACCGACGCCGTAGACCTTGGACGCGATCGCGGCGTGGAAGTCGTGGTGCGAAGCGAACGCCTCGAGGATCCCAGCGTCCTGGGACAGATGCGCGAGGACGCG
>DATLNZ010000036.1 GCA_035536535.1 Actinomycetota bacterium
ATCCTGTGCGCGATCGGCCCCCAGGATCCCGGCCCCCTGGTCGTGCTTCTGTCGGCTGCGCCCCAGGACGGCACGTACCTGGACGAGCCGCCGGATGGCGGTCCCGGAACCGCGGTGCAGGTCTACAGCTCCGGCGGAGCCGGCTTCTGCGAGATCGAGCACCACGCCCCCCTGGAAACCCGCCGGTCGGACGCGACGGTGGCCGCGGTATGGGGTCCGATGCGCGAGCGGATGGACGTCGTCGGGCGGCTTTGCCGTCCTATCGCCTGAGCGGCGCTGTTTCGTCCCCTAGGCGTCGCCGGGGCGAATCCAGGCGGAGGTGTCCGGGGGCAGGTGCAGCGAGCCGGCGGTCGTGGCGACGTCCGGACTGGAGCCCAGGAGCAGGTCCCCGTCCAGGGGCAGTGTCACGGCTTCGGCCCCCAGGTTCGCGGCGAAGGTCACGCCTCCGCGGTCGAAGGCCAGGCACGACGGGGGAGTGTCCAGCCAGCGCAAGTGCGGTCCCTGCAGCGACGGCAGGCTGTGGCGCAGTGAGATCGCGCGGCGGTACAGGTGCAGGATCGATTCCGGGTCGTCGGTGAGGCTGCTCACGCTTCGCCGTCCCCAGTCCTGCGGCGGTGGCAGCCACGGGGAGGACTCGGTGAAGCCGAATCCCGGACCCTGCGGCTCCCACGGGATCGGGACCCGGCATCCGTCGCGCCCTTTGAGCTGGCCGGCGGTGCGGAAGAAGACCGGGTCCTGGCGCGCTTCGTCCGGAAGCTCGACCTCCTCCAGGCCGAGCTCCTCTCCGGCGTAGACGAAGGCCGTGCCGGGGAGGCCGAGCAGCAGCAGGACCGCCGCGCGCGCCCGCCGCTGTCCCTGCTCGCCTCCGCCGTAGCGGGTGGCGTGGCGGGTGACGTCGTGGTTGGACAGCACCCACGTCGAAGCGGCTCCCACCGACTCCATGGCCTCGAGCGAACGGGTGATGGAGTCGCGGAACCTGGGGGCCTCCCACGGCTGTCCGAGGAAGTTGAAGTTGAACGCCAGGTGCAGTTCGTCCGGGCGCACGTAGTCGGCCACGCGAGCGGGGTCGAACAGGAACACCTCGCCCACCGAGGTCCTTTCGGCGTCGCAGGAGTCCAGCAGCCGGCGCCAACGGCGGTAGACGTCGTGGACCTCCGGCTGGTCCCAGTTGTAGCGCTCCTCAAGCGAGAAGTAGGCGGTGGCACCGCGCTGGTGTCCGGGCCGCTCCGGGTTGTCGCGCAGCTGCTCGTCTTTGTAGAGCGCGTGGGCGACGTCGATGCGGAAGCCGTCCACGCCGCGGTCCAGCCAGAAGCGCAGCGTTTGGTCGAAGTCCTCGTGGACGGCCGGGTGGCGCCAGTTGAGGTCCGGCTGCTCCGGTGCGAACAGGTGCAGCCAGTACTGTCCGGTCGGCTCGTGCATCGTCCACGCCGGGCCCCCGAACACCGACCCCCAGTTGTTGGGCGGCGACCCATCCGGGGCGGGGTCGCGGAAGATGTACCGCTCGCGCATGGGGTTGTCCCGGGACGACAGCGCCTCCACAAACCAGGGGTGGCGGTCGGAGGTGTGGTTCGGGACGACGTCCACGATCACGCGGATGCCGAGCCGATGCGCTTCGTCCACGACGAAGTCGAAGTCGTCCAGGGAGCCGAACAACGGGTCGACGTCGCGGTAGTCGGCGACGTCGTAACCGTGGTCGGCCATGGGGGACGGGTAGAACGGCGTGATCCACACGGCGTCCACCCCCAGCCAGGACAGGTGCTCGAGGCGCTGCCTCAGGCCGATGAGGTCCCCGATGCCGTCACCGTCGCCGTCGGCGAAGCTGCGGACGTAGACCTGGTAGCAGACGGCGCGCTGCCACCAAGGGGTCACGGGAGTGCGGCCGCCGTCAGGAGGTGGTCGTCTCGCCGCGCACACGCGCAGCAGGCGCGCCGGAGTCTTCTCGGCGGGACCACAGGACTCCCAGCAGCAGGGCCAGCGGCAGTCCGAGCCCCGCGGAAGCCCAGTAGCCGAGCGGACGAAGCGCACCGAGCTCGTGGTGGGCCGCGCCGAGCGCCAGCATGATCGCGAAGCCGAGGACCAGCGCGGCTCCAACGAAGCTTCCGACGAAGTCGTCGTCGGCGCCGAGCAGGCGAGCGACCGCCGCGATGATGATGGCCACCGGCAGCGCGATCGCGAGCGACGGCCAGAACCCGATCGGCCTCAGGACGTCGAACTCCTTGTACAGGACGCCGAGGAAGATCATCACGACCCACCCGGCCACCAGAGCCATCATCACCAGCCCCGGACCGTCACCCCGCTCGCGTGTCACTGCTCCTCCCTGTTCGGTGCGGACCCAACGCTACATTCTGAGCGGTCGCGAGGGGGGCAGGCCACGTGGGGACCATGCCGGGAACTGGTCCAGCGAGCAGGTCACGGTGGTCCATCCGGGACCGCTGACGGGCTCGAGTCCCATTAGCGGATCCCAGTCACCCGGTGGGACCCACAGCGTCCGGACGCCCCCGGGTTTCACGATCGGCGCCACGAGCACGCGGTCGGCGAGGATGTACTGCAGGGTCGCGTCCCGGGCCGTGCGGTCGCCCGGGAACGCCAGCGGCATGGGGCACATCATCGGCATCCCGCCAAGCGACGCCTGCGTCGCCGCCGTGTAAAGGGACGACTGCAGCGACGCGCGCAGGCGGCACGCGGCGACCGCCGCCGATCGGAACGGCTCGGCGTAGGCGTGCGGCTCGCGGCGTCCGCTTCCGTGGAAGCGCATCACCGGCGACAGCGCCCCCCACTGCGTCCACCGGACGTACAGCTCCGGGTCGACGTCGGCTTCGAACTGGGTCGGGTCCATCTCGCGCATCGCCCGGTGCATCGGCTCGAACGACTGGGGCGTCCAGAACCCTCCGACATCGTGGGAGACGGCGCCGAACCCGGACAGCGAAAGCGAAAGGCACGCGCGCAGGGCCGAGACGATCCCGGCCCACGTGGAGGGGGTGTCGCCGACCCAGTGGCACGGGTAGCGCTGCGCGCCCGCGGTTCCCGACCGGTTGAACATCGCCTGCTCGCCCCAGCCGAGTGCCTCGTGTGTAGCCGCCTGATAGCGCAGCGCGTACTCGTTGCGGACCTGGCGCCCGGTGCGGCCGTCGTGCAGCACGGCGTCCTCGGGGACCTCCTCGCCGAAGTCCGCCTTGAAGGCGTGCGGCTGCTCCTCGCGCAGGACCCGGTAGACCTGCGACTGCCACCACTCCACAGCGTCGGGATTGGTGAAGTCCACCAGCCAGCGGTCGGACTTGTCCGGGGTGACGGCGGGGGAGCCGTCCGGGTTGCGGACGAGCAGCCCGGCGTCCCTCAGCTGCTCTGCCAACGGGGAGCCGGCCAGGACGTACGGGTTGAGCCAGATGCTGGTGTGGACCTCCCTTTCCCAGAGCAGGCGGTGAGTCCAGCCCTCCGGAAACCTGTCGCGGTCCACCTCCCAGTTGCAGGTGAGGTCCTTCACCACGTTGCCCGTCACCCAGGCATCCACGTGGACGACGTCCACGGGGCAGCCGGCCGCCCGGTACGAGTCGACCTCGGCTTCGATCTCGGCCGCCGAGGTGTAGGAGCACCGGCTCGTCCAGACCCCCAGGGCCCAGCGGGGCAGCGCGCCGGGCAGGCCGGTGAGCGAGTGGTAGCGGCGCAGGATCTGGCGCGCGTCGCCCTGGATGTAGAAGACGTCGAGCACTTCGTCCTCGGTCACAAAGGCCGCAGCGTCGGCGTGGGTCGCGCCGAGGTCGGCGCTCACGGGCCCTCCCGAGTGGACGAAGATTCCCCACCCGGCGTCGGACCACAGCAGCGGGACGTTGAGGTGCGCGATGTCCAGGCCGTGGCCCCCCATCGCCTCCCGGTTGTGCATCCGCCTGATCCGCCCCCGCAGATCCGGCCCCTGGAAGCTCTCGCCGCCGCCGTACACCTGCGCGTCGGGGGTGAGGTGCGCCGTCTCCAGCCAGCCGACGCGGCCCGACAGACGTCCGGCCCCCGGGACCTGGGCCGACACAAGCGCTTCGACGGGGGCCCGGGAGAAAGTCCCCAGCCGGAGCGACCCGTCCGGCGACCACAGGGCGTCCACCTCCGGGCCGGCGATGCGCAGTCCCCGGTCGCTCTGCGAGACGTCGGCGGGACGAGGGTCCAGCTCCATGAGCATCGGCGAACGGGCGGCGGGCACCAGCCGCTCGCCCAGCCGGACCCGGAGCACGCCGTCAACGGGGACGGAGAACTCCGCCTCGAGCAAAGCCCCCGACCTCAGCGACACGGCGACCCGGCCGTCGCGGACGGTGGCGCCCGCGAAAGCGTCGACCGTGGCCCCGGGGGCCAGCACCGGGATCGACCAGGGGCTGCCGAAGGAGCCGGCTGAACCTCCCCAGGGGGCCTCGGTCACTCCCGCATCAGCTCGATCGTCTCGCTGCGGCCCAGGAATCGCAGGGTGCACCGCAGCTCCCGGCCGGCGGCGGCCGTGCGGCACTTCCACCGCTGCTCGAGCCGGCCGCCCCCCACGGCGAAGTCGGTGTTGGTGTCCGGCTCCAGCAGGCGCGCTTTGCGCTGATTGACCCGGACCTCATCGGGTGCGGCATCGACCACGATCGCCCGGTCGTCGGCCGTGGACCCGCTGTAGCGCCCTGCGGGGATGATGCTCCCGGACTCCCCGCTGCACGACGCGACGACCGCAGCCACCGCCAGCACCGCGACGAGCCGGGTCACTGCGGGACGGAGTTGATGGTCGCCGCGTACTCGGTCTGGTAGCTGCCGCCGAAGGTCCCGGACGTCTTCACGCGCTCGGACACGATGAGGCCACCGTACTGCGTGGCGAAGTTCGTCCTGGTGCTCGAAGTCACGTCGAGGCCGGGTCCGACGATCCTCATCGACGTGACGGCGGCCCACGAGTCCAGGACGCTGCCGCAGGTGTCGATCCGCTTGTCCGCCGCGGTCCGTTCGGACCGGCCGTCCACCTGGACGGAGCCCCCGGTCACGTCGGTGCCGGCGGACGTCCAGGTCGTGATGGCGCGGCCGGTCGGATCGGTGGACTGGGGAGGCAGCGGCAGGACCATGACCGGAGGACGCAGCGGGCCGATGGTCCTGGTCGTCTTCGTTTTCCGGATCGTGATTCGGACGAGCCCGATCTGGTTGGCGTCGGTGAGGTACTCGCTCGTGATGCTCTGTCCGAAACCGCTCTCCACCACCGTGAAGCTGTTGGTGCCGTCGGAGTTGCGGCGGGAGCTCACGGTGCGGCGGACGACGTCCGGGTAGTCGGCGAGGCCATCATCTGACTGGATGGAGCCGGCAACGCGGAACTCATAGGTTGCGTTGGCGGGCGGTGCGTCCACGAACGGCGTCGCCTCCTTTTCCGGGACGGCGAAGGGCGACGTGGTGCAGCGTCCGGACGGGGGCACGGGATCGTTTGCCCGCCGGATGGGCGTGGGTCGCGGGGGCGCCTGCTCTCCCGGCTGAGTGGGAGCGAACACGACGCCGCCCTCCAGCGGCAGCACCTGGACCGGAGCCGGCGCCCCCTGGGGACCGGGCTGCTCTGAGCGCTTGCCGAACGACACGTTTACGGACACGTTCTTCGATCCGACCTTGAGCGGGACCTTCGGCCCCCCGCAGCCGCCGGACAGCAACGCCACCACACAGACCATCGCCGCGGACCGGGGCTTCACGAGCGGTCCCCCCGCTGGTAGGCCAGCACGTCGCGCAGCAGGTCCTTCGGGATGCCCAGCTCCGGGCGCGCGACGAGCACCTGGTAGTGGCGTCCGCCCCGCGGGAACCACAGGTACAGGCTCAGCTCGCTGAGTCGTTGCTCGCCGATCCACTGCCCGTCCATCTTGAAGAACCTGTAGTTGCCGTTCTCGATGGAGGCCCGGACGCCGCGCCGGACCTCGGCGTCGTCGGAGTCGAACTGCGGCTTGAAAGCGCCCACCTGGAGTGCGGCCTGCACCACGTCGTCGCGGCGCATCGTCAGAACCTGTCCGGTGGCCACCAGCGACCGCTTGCCCGCGCGCTTGTAGGCCTTGGACGCCTCCGGCTCCGCAGCGACCTTCAGGCCCCGGACCTCCGCGGGCAGGATGCGGTCCGGGAGCCGGGCCTTGTCCGCGGGCGCGTCCGGACCGCCGCACGACACCATCCCGAGCAGGACCGACGCCGCGATCGCGCGGGCCGCACCCGGCCTGCGCAGGCGCAGACGCCGCGACGGCCAGGTGTTCGGGACCGACGCGTCATACGGCGTGCGCAGCGAAAGTCGCGACGTGACGGCGAGCACGCGGCTGGTGGCGGTCTGTCCCCGCGACAGGCGGCGTCGCAGCGACCGTCCCATCTCAAGGGCGGCCTGCGCGTCCTCGGGCCGCAGGTCCCGTCCGAGGTCCCCCCACAGCGCGCGGGTCACCAGCCACGCGAACTCCTCGTGCTCCTCGTCGTGGGCGATTCGCTCGACGAAGGCGAGTGGCGTCGCGTAGGGGTCGCCCGCGTTGAGGTCGTGTGCGAGGTCGCGGAACTCGGCGTACTCCACGGCGATCTGCTCGGCCGGTCCGAGCGACTCCGCCCACCGTCTGCGCCTGTGGGACCTGTACAGCTTCAGGGGGCCGGGGAAAAAGGCGAAGCAGAGCAGCGCCAGCACGACGAATGGAAACGCGACGCCCAGCCAGTACCGGACGACCTGGTAGAGCAGCAGCGGGTCCTCGAGCTGGATCGGGATGTACACCTGAAGCGACAGCTCGTCGCTCGGGTTCAGCGACACGAGGCGGTTGTTCTCCTCGTCGTTGAGGCTGGACCTGGCCTTCGGCGGCACTCCGATTATCGGTACCCACCCGAGTCCCGGGAAGTTGGCCTCCAGCCAGTTGGCGCCGTCCTTCGGATGCACCTCCCAGCCGCCGGGCATCTCCTTGCCGCGGTAGAAGCCGTACCCGATGCGCGACGGGACCCCCGCCCACCGGGCGAGCATCGCCTCGGCCGCCGTTATCTCGAACGGCGTGGCGTCGGCCCCCCGCAGCAAAACGTCCACCCGCTCGGGCGAGATGTCCACCGGCACCCCGGACCCGGCCGCGACGACCTTTTCGTACAGCGTGTTGCGCATGAACTGAAGCCGCTCCCACGGGTTCGGCGGGGCCCGCGCCAGCACGTTGCGGACCTCCGTCGGCGGCTCCGGTACCTCGAGGTAGGTCTTCAGGTCCTCGGACAGCGCGGCCGGCGCCTGCGTCAGCCGCGCGCCGGACGGCGGCGCCGCACCCGTGACGGTGTACGTGTACCCGTCGCCCGATGACGATTTGCGCAGCCGGACCGTCTGCGTGCGCGGGTCAAACGCAAGCCCGGTCCCCCGCGCCTCGATGGACGTCGGGTTGGCCATGCCCGGCAGTGTGAAGCCCTCCAGGCCCCGGACCGTGAACTCGGCCTTGACCGACTCACCGGTCCCCGGAGCGATGCGCCCGTCGGACGGGACGTCCACGAACCGGTCGGTGTCGAACGGCGGAAGCAGCCACGCCTCGCCGTCGTAGGCGTCCAGGGTGCCGAGCCGCCACGGGCCCGGCTGGTCGGACCGGACGGTGAACAGCACCCGGTCCGCGACGGCGGACAGCGGTTTCACCTGTGGCTTCTGGGGCTTGAGGTTGCGCGAGAGCTGGGCCTCCGGGAAAAGGAAGTTCGTCCGGTTGAGCAGCGCCAGCGCCACCACGACTCCGGCAAGCACGGCGGCCCCCCGCAGCGCCTGTCTCAGCTCAAAGGACCGAGACGCCCCGCTTTCTCCGGCGAGCCTCGCGGCGTACACGACCATCAGCGACGCGACGAGCAGAACCAGCGAGACCGAACCCGACACGACCTCGGCCCCCTTGGGCTGGATGAACCCGCCCCCGATCACTAGCGGGACGGGAAGCAGCAGCGCCAGGCCCGGACGCCCCCAGCCCGTGGCGATGGACGCCGCGGCGGCCCCCGCGAGGACGAACAGGACGACGATGATGAACCGCCAGCCCGGGTCGAACGGGACCGGGGGCTCGAGCAGTCCGCCGTTGCGGATGGCCCGGACGACCAGCTCGGGCAGCGTCCCCGTCACGCCGGTGGCATTGGGGAGCACGATCCCGGCTACGGCTCCGGCAACGAATGCCGCGGGCGCGAGCGCGTACTGGAGCGCCGCCGGAAGCCCCTGGCGCCCGGTGAACCAGACCCACGCGACCCCGCCGGCCCCCGCGAGCAGTGCCAGCGGCCGGGCCAGAAATCCCTCGAACGCGCCGCCGAGCATCCAGGCCCCCGCGGCGATGGCGATGACCGCGGCGATCAGGACGCGGTTGGTGTCCGGGGGAGGCGGGGCGAGCTCGTCGGGAGCCGGCGCCGCGGGGCCGGGCGGCCCTTGCGCGGGCGGCGGCTGCGTCTCGCGCAGGTCCTCGGTCAGCCCGGCGGGCGTCTCCACTTTCACCGGCGTCCCGCTCCCACCTCTTCTGCGAACACCGACGCGAGCGGCGCCTGCGGGCGCAGCTGGACGACCTGGCACCCGATGGCCGACGCGAGCTGCAGGGTCTTGGGATCCGAATCCTCCCAAACCAGCGCCACGAGGATCACGTCGGCGCCGCGGTCCAGCAGGAGCTTGAGCCGCGCAGCGCTGGCCTCGTCCAGGTGCGGGGTGATGACGATGTTGTGGGCGTCGCGCGCGGTCGTGCCGACCAGGCGCTCGATCGCCTCGGCCAGGGTCGCCCGCTCGACCTGCACGCGGGCCAGCGCGTCGAGCAGCGCGATCTCGGCCGCGGGCCCCCGCAGTCCCGCCGCCAGTCGCGAGCCGTTGGCCTCCACGGTCACCGCGAAGCCGTCCTTCAGGTGACGGGAGCCCAGCGAAGCAGCGGCCTTCACGGCGGCCTCGAAGGTGTCGCTGGGGTAACCGGGGGAGTGGACGCGGTCTCCGGTGTCGATGGCGATCATCACCTTGTCGGTGATGCCCTGCTCGAACTCGCGGACCATGACGCTGCCCGTGCGGGCCACCGCGCTCCACACGATCCGCCGCAGGTCGTCGCCGGGCGAGTAGTTGCGCATGCCGTAGAACTCAAAGCCGCTGGGCCACGGCTTGGACACCGGCGGACGCACGGGCGGGTCCTCCCATTGGCGCGTTAGCGGACGGTCGTGCACCGGCTCCGTCGAAGGATGGACCAGGACCTCCTCCGCCGGGATCAGCTCGACCGTGCGCTGCGTGAGCCCGAACGGGTCCGTCCAGACGACGGTCAGCGGTCCGACCTCGTAGCTGCCGCGCAGCCGTCCGGTTATGGAGTACCGGTGGACGGCCGGCGCCGCCGGGGTCACGTTGAGAAGCGGGATGCGCCTTTGGCGTCCGAGGTGGGGGTGGAGCCTCTCCTCGAGCAGGAATGCGCCCACGCGCCTGCGGGCGGTCAGCGTGATCTCGACGTCAAACCGCTGTCCCTGCCTGATGCGCGACGGCAGGTTCGACCGCGCGGCCTCCAGGACCGGGCGCTTGCGCCCCAGCCACCAGGACGCCCCCACGACAAGGGCACCGCCGTAGACGACCAGAAACAGCGTCCGGCTCCCGATGATCCTCGCGGCGATCCACACGCCTACCAGAAGCGCGATGGTCATCAGCCCCGTGCGCGTGAGGGCGCTTCGTTCCAGGAGGCGGTCCAGGGTCAGCGAGCCGCGGCGCGGTCCGGTCCGGGCGCGGTCGCGGAACAGCCGGGGCAGCTTCACGCGCTACGTGGGGCGCTGGCGTCCGGTGCGCAGCGGGGGCTTGACGCGCGTCAGGACCCTGTCCAGCACGGCGTGGACGGTATCGCCGCGCAGGGTGGCGTCCGGGGTGAGGATCACGCGGTGGCCCATGACCGGGCCGACAAGGGACTTCACGTCGTCGGGGTAGACGTCCTCACGGCCCTGCGAGGCGGCCAGCGCGCGCGACGCCCACATGAGCGCCAGCGACGCGCGGGGGCCGGCTCCGAGCTGGAACGACGGCTCATCGCGGGTCGCCTGGCACAGCTGAATGATGTAGGCGACCACCTCGTCGGATACGGTGACCCCCGACGCCCATTCGGCCATGGCCAGGGCCTCGGAGGTGTCCAGGACCGGCATGAGGCTGTCGATGGGCGGGGAGTGTCCGTGGCTGCGCAGCACCTGGGCCTCCGCGACGGAGTCGGGGTAGCCCATGGACAGCTTGAACAAAAAGCGGTCCAGCTGGGCCTCCGGAAGCGGGAACGTGCCGGCGAGCTCGATCGGGTTCTGCGTGGCCAGCACGAGGAACGGGCGGGGGAGCGGGTGCGTGATCCCGTCCACGGTGACGGTGCGTTCGGCCATCGCCTCGAGCAACGCCGACTGCGTCTTCGGCGTCGCCCGGTTGATCTCGTCGGCGAGCAGGATGTTGGCGAACACCGGCCCCTCGCGGAACTTGAAGCTGTAGTCCTTCTGGTTGAGGATCGAAGAGCCGGTGATGTCCGCCGGCAGCATGTCCGGCGTGCACTGCACGCGCGAGACCTTCGCGTTGATGGACTTGCCGATGGTCCGGGCCAGCATCGACTTGCCCACGCCCGGGACGTCCTCGAAAAGGACGTGGCCCTCGGCGAACAGCGCGACGAGCGACATGCGCACGACGTCGGTCTTGCCCTTCATCACGCGCTCGACGTTGGTCACCGTCTCGTCGAACAGCTGCGAAAAGCGCTTCGGGCTCATCTTCGGCTCGGGACGAGCCCTGGTCGCGCGCCTCACCATCCCGTGTTCCTCATTGCGTTGATCCTCCCAGGTACGAGGCGGTCACGCGGGGGTCCGAGATGACCTGCTGGGGGGGACCGGTCATCAGCACGGCCCCCAGCTCCATCGCAACCAGGCGGTCGGCCACCGACGTGATGAGGTCCATGTCGTGCTCGATCACGACCATCGCGCATCCCGTGTCCCGCCGCACCCGCAGCAGCAGGGGGCCCAGCTCCTCGGCCTCCGCCTGGGCGATTCCGGACGAAGGCTCGTCCAGCAGGACGATGTCGGGCTCGGCAGCCATCACGCAGGCCAGGTCCACGATCCGGCGGCTGCCGGTGGACAGCTCGGACACGAACTTGTCCCTGAAGTCGCCCAGTCCCAGCATCGCGATGAGGTCCTCGGCCCGCTTTCGGACGCGCTTTTCGGTCCGACGGGCGCGTGGGACCCACAGGGCCGCCGCGATGGCGCTGCGTGACTCCAGGTGCCGCTCCAGGGAGACGAGAACGTTCTCGAAGACCGTCATCGACCCGAACAGCCGCGCGTCCTGGAACGAGCGTCCCAGCCCCAGCCCGGCCCTCGCGTGGGGGCCGAGGTGGGTGGCGTCGCGCCCGCCGATGGTGACTGTGCCGGAGTCGGGCGTCACGAACCCCGAGATGACGTCGAACAGCGTCGTCTTGCCGGCTCCGTTGGGGCCGATCACCCCGACGATCTCGGCCGCCGCCGCCTCGATGGAGGCGCCCGCCAAGGCCCTGATTCCGCCGTAGGTGACCACGATGTCCCGGGCTTCGAGGGCCGTGGTCCCGGCAGCGTCGGCCCGGCCCTCACGGGGCGCGGGCGGCGCGTCGGCTCCCGCGCGCAGGAACACCGACCGCAGGATGTCCGGACGGCGAAGCAGCTCCTCCGTCGGGCCGGAGAAGCGCACCTCGCCCTTCTCCATGAACACCGCCCGGTCCGCTATCTCCAGGGCCAGATGCACGGACTGCTCGACGAGGATGATCGTGGACCCGAGCTCGCGCAGCTCCTTGAGGATCGACACGAGCTGCCGGACGACCCCCGGCGCCAGCCCCAGGGACAGCTCGTCGATCATCAGCAGCCGCGGACGCATTAGGAACGCCTGCCCAAGCGCCAGCATCTGCTGCTCGCCTCCGGACAGCGCCCCGGCCGGTTCGTCCAGACGCGCCTTGAGGGCCGGGAAGAACTCGTCCAGGATGCGCGTCATCTGCGACTCGATGAACTTCTCGTCATCCTCCGAAAGCCAGGTGGCGGCGCGGAGATTCTCGGCCACCGAAAGGGTGGGGAAGATCCCGCGCCCCCCGGGCATCTGCACAACGCGGCGCGCGGCGATCTCGTAGGGCGGGACGTGGGTGATGTCGCGCCCGTCCAGGAAGATCGCGCCGTTGGACGCCTCCGTCAGCCCCGAGATCGCCCGCAGCAGCGTGGACTTGCCGGCCCCGTTGGTGCCGAGCAGGGCGACGATCTCGCACTGGGCGACGTCGAAGTCCACGCCGAAAAGGATCTGGACCCCCTCGTAGTGGACGTCCACATCGCGGCAGATCAGCAGCGCCTCGCGTCCGGACTCCTGCGACTGCAGTCCCGCCTGCTCGGCGAGGTCGGCAGCCCGCGCCGCGCGGATGTCGCGCTCGACCCCCGCTCCCGCGGCGATGTGCAGCAGGGCGCCGGCCAGGAACAAGGGCAGGTAGACGAGCAGCGCGATTGGGTCCGAGGACGAGTCGACCAGGAACAGCAGGCCCAGGAACAGAAGGGAGCCGAGCAGCCGCCAGGGGGCCTTGGTCTGCAGGCCGATTCCTCGGATGCGCGCCGGGATGACGAGCGTCTCTATGGCGGTACGCGCGGGTATGAGTATCGAGTTGATGCCGGGCAGGAGCAGGACGATCGGAAGGCTGATCCACACGATCCGGCTGAAGGCCAGACCGATGAAAAGGAAGATGTCGATCACCAGCAGGGCTCCCAGCAGGGTCAGCACCCGCCCCGGGCGATAGGCGACGAACCGGTCGACCATGGGTCCACCGACCATCAGCCCGATCATCCCGGACACGGCGCCGAGAGCCGTGACGATGGCGACGACGCCGGCGGGCAGGCGGAAGACGTCCACCTGGTACACGATCAGCACGATCGCCAGGCCGCTGCCGCCTACGGTCAGGAAGGGCTCCGCATACCACAGCCTTCGCAGCGTGACGATGGATGCGCACGCGCGCCACGACTCCACCAGGCCCGGAGGAGGCGGGGGCGGCTTCAGCGCCTCCTCCTGCGAGACGCCGGCGCTGAGCCGGTCCATGCCCCCGCGCACCGGTTCCTTGAGGAACAGGAAACCGATCCCGGCTAGGGCACTCAGGCCGCCGAGGAAGAAGAAGGCCGCTCGCCAGCTGAAGACCGTGGCCAGGGCTCCCGC
>DATLNZ010000037.1 GCA_035536535.1 Actinomycetota bacterium
AGGCTGAGCCGCCTGCTCGCCCGGGGCGGTTTGGACCGGGGTCGTGCCCTGCCCGTTCGGACTGGGGGAGTTGCAGGCACCGGCAAGGATAGCGAGAGCAATGACCAGACCTAGGTGCGGCGCTTTCATGTTCCCTCCTCCAGATGACTCCCAACGTGAATGCTCGCCCATCGATGAAGGGATTTGCCAACCTAGCTGGATAGGCGGCGGGCCAAGTCCAGGAGGCGGCGTTGGTCGCTGGGGTCCAGCCTCCGGACGAGGTCCAAGAGCTCGTCGGTGATGTCGTCGTCCCGCGGCCCCCCGGCAGGCTCGGACAGCATGGCGTGCGCTACCAACTCCTGGCGGTCGTGGAACCAGCTTTCCTGCGGCGCGGAGGCGGCCGCCCTCGCGACCGGCTCCATCGGGGGAGGGGCGGACGTCGTCCGGGGGCTGGCGACCACGCCCCCCATCCGTGACTCGGCCCCCGCGATGAGCTCGGACAGTTCCACGTCCAGCGCCTCGGCGATCTGTCCCAGGACGCGGGTGGACGGGTGCTTTCGTCCGCCCTCGATCTCCGACAGGTACGGGTAGGACAGGCCCGTCAGGCTGGCCAGGGTCTTGCGGTCGATGCCGCGCTCGGTGCGCATGATGCGGATCGTGAGGCCCAGGGCCTTGTCCCCGGCCCCCGGACGGCTGCTCATCGCAACACCCTAGCAGCAGATCACCCTTGTCCGGTTGCATCTTGTCGCTACTAGCATCTATAGTACCTCCCATAGAAGCCATACGAGCCGAGGAGGACGCTGTGAGCAACAACGGTGACGCCAGAAAGAGGGCCTACGACGTGGGAGCCCAGGCCGCACGCGCACGTATAGATAAGGAGGCGCCGCACCTCGCCGAGGCCCTGAGGGCGGTCTGCGGATCGGACATCGTGGTGGTGGACGGGTGCTACGACCACGTCCATCTGGTCCTGGACTCGATGCAGATGCCGTTCGTCCGGGTGCCGGCCGAGGCGCTGGGGCGGGTGGCGCTTCGTCCGGAGCAGCTGCTGATCGTGAACTGCCCCGGACAGATCGAGCGGGACGCCGTCGGCCGGATCCGGCAGTTCGTGGACGACGGCGGCTCGCTTTTCAGCACGGACTGGGCCCTGCGCCACGTCATCGAGCCGTGCTTTCCCGGCACGGTCGACTACAACGGCACGCCGACGCGCGACGACGTCGTCCGCATCGAGGTCACGGCGCACGACAACCCGTTTCTGCGGGGAGTGATGGACCCGTCCGACGACCCGCAGTGGTGGCTGGAGGGATCGTCCTACCCGATCCGCGTGCTGGACGCGGGGGTCCAGGTGCTCGTCCGCTCGTCGGAGCTGGGCTCGCGCTATGGGGAACCGGCGGTGGCGGTGCGCTTTGAGCACGGACGCGGCGAGGTGTTCCACATGATCTCGCACTACTACCTGCAGCGGACCGAGCTGCGCACCGAGCGCCACGCGCAGTCGTCGGCGGGGTGGTTCGAGGAGAAGGGCGTCCCGATGCCCGCGGGGGCCGCCGACCTGTGCGTGGGCGACGTCGAGTCGGCCTCGTCGTCGGTGCGCCTGGTGGCGAACCTGGTGGGTGAGAAGAAGTCCAGGACCCTGAAGGGAAGCGACAAGTCCTGACCCGCGGGGGGGGCGTCGAGCGCGACTAGCATCTTGGGTGGAAGGGAGGTGGCGATGGCTAGTCGAATGAGCTGGACCCCCTGCTCGTGTGGTGAGTCGCGCGTGTTCGACATCAAAGAGCACGCGGAGTGCGACGGCTGCACCAAGAGGTTCGTCCGTCCCGCTTCGGGGGGTTCATGGCGAGAGTGTCCTGCTTGCGGCGGTGAGCGGGAGACCGTTCGCGTCAGCGGCGCCTGCGTCACCTGCAATGAACGGCGGGACGCCCCTCCGACGCCGATGACCGACGAGCCGGTAGGGCCTGTTCTGCCGGCTTCAGATCCGAGTCCCGCCGACGCTTCACCGCATCCTCCTCCTGATGTCGTGAGGATCTCCGTTCCCAGTCGACCTGCCGACGCTCAACCTCCGGATCTGGGGGAGCGTCCCGCGCCGTCGGTTTACGCGCATACGTCCTCGGAGGACGGCCTTCGGGGCGGGCAGCTGGTGAGCGGGATCGTCGGGATGTTCGCAGCGGTTGGCCTCGGGATGGGGCTCGCTGCCGTCCTGTTCCTGAACGCGATCGGCTTCTACAAAGCGCGTTCCGGTGATGGCCTGGAGGGATTCGGCGAAGCAATCGCAGGAAGCCTCGCCCTGGGCGCAGTGCTCGTGTTCTCGATACTCGTGGGAACGGTGCTGGCCGCCATGGCCGGCATCGTGGTGGCCAGAGTCGCCAGATCAGGGGGTTCGGCAGCCGGACTCGCGGCACTCGCATCCGGCCTCGGACACCTCGCTCTGGTTGCTGCCGCGGGCGCTGTTCTTCTCGGGGGGTCCTCCGTCCTGGCGGAGTCGGCTCCCGACACGCCGGCTCCAACGCCTGAGCCGGTGGAGTCAAGGGATCCGGAGGAGCGGGCTGACTGCGTCCGGCTGTTCGGGGCCGACTCCCGGATTTGTCAGGATCCGACGCCCGAACCTGCAGATGACATCAACGACCGCGACGATGGCGATAAGGCGCCCATCGCCCTGAGCGCGATCCTCAAACTGGCGCTGGGAGTGCTGCCCGCAGCTCTGGTGGGAGCTTTGACGGGTCTGCTGCTGTTCACTCCCAGCCGCAGACGTAGGCCCGAGGTGTAGGACATTTCGAGGCCTCGTCGCCGGCATCCCGCCGTGTTGCCTACAGCTGATGCTGTTGTTAACGTCTGCGACGAGACTTGACTGCCCGGCCCGTCCGCCGGGCTGACCGAGGGGGGCAAATGCTTACTAGGACGTTGGTGCGCGATGCCCTGATCCGGCTCTCGGTCGTGCTCGGCCTGGGAGTCGCTGGACTGATCGCGTGGGCGGGGGCCGCGGTGGCGCAGGCGGACCGCTGCATCGTGACCGGTGAGACGGGTTGCCCCGACCTCATCGTCGAGAAGACGGTGTCGGGACCGGGTCAGACCGACAGAGAAGCCGTGACAGTGGAGACCGGCGATGAGGTGTTCTTCTCGCTGCTGGTTCGCAACCAGGGCACGGGAAGCGCCCTCATCCCAGCAAACGCCGTCCTGGTGCGAGACCTCATCCCCCCGCATATCACCAATGTGTCGGCGCCAGCCTGCACCACGACCACCTTCCCCGAGGGCACGCTCGTCGAGTGCAGGTCGGACCCGGACGAAGGCAGCCAAATGGACGCGGGGGGCTCACGGGGCTTTGGCATCACGGGCACCGCTACAACCCCCGGCGCCGTCACAAACGCCGCCATCGTCGATCCCGACGATGCCGTCGCCGAGGGCAACGCGGCCGGAAACGCGGAGTCCAACAACCGCGACACCGCCCAAGTATTGATCTTCGACACGGACATCATCGTCAGCAAGACGGACTCTCCTGACCCGGTCGCTCCCGGCGGCTCCATCACGTACACGATCACGGTTGCGACCGATGCCGACAGTCAGACGCTGACGAACCTCACGCTGCGCGATCAGATCCCGGACGGCACGACGCTGGTGGGGATCACTCCCGGCCCCGAGGAGCTGGCTGAGTACACATGCAGCGTCACAGGCCCTCCACCGACGGTGATTTGTGTTCTCAATGCGGGTCAGACGGTCGAGCCGGGGGAGACCGACACGTTCACGCTTACGGTGAACGTCACCGCACCGGACGACTCCGTTATCACCAACATCGCCAGTGCCTCCGCCACTATCACCGGCGGAAGCGGGATCGTCGCCGGACAGGACGATGAACGAACGGCGGTGGAAGCTCCGGCCGACATCTCCGTAGAGAAGTCGGATAACCCGGACCCCGTGACCGCCGGCCAGATCCTGACGTACACGGTGGTGGTCAGGAACCTCGACGCCGGGGCGGAGGCCGAGGCTGTACGCGTGGAGGACACGCTGCCGGCCGGCACGACCTTCGTCCCCGAAGGTTCAAGCCCCAACTGCGCCCCCCCGGAGGATGGGATCGTTGTGTGCCTGATTCCGGAGATTGCTCCGCAGCAATCGGCGAGCCTGACGATCCAGGTGCGCACGAGCCCGTCACTGGCCAACGGCACCGTCCTGACCAACGTCGTCTGCGTCCGTGCTTCCAACCAGGCCGACAACCAATGTCAGGGCAACAACCGAGACACGGAGGACACGACGGTCCAGTCACGCGCGACGCTGGCGTTGACCAAGTCGTGTACCTCCAACACGGCCCGGCCCGGTGGCGACGCTGCCCCCGGTGATCGTGTGACGTGTGTGATCAACGTCACCAACCAGGGACCGAGCACCGCGACCGACGTGACGCTCTCCGATGATCTTCCGGACGGGGCGACAATGGCCGGGACACCGCAGTCCACCACCGACGATGGCACCGCGCCCTTCGCGTGCACGGTTCAGGCCACCGATCCCGAGCTGACGTGTGGCCCAGACCCGACCCTGTCGCCGAACTCCACCAACACGGTCCGATACACCGTGACCGTTACCCGTTCGGCCACTCCGGGCCAGCGGTTCACGAACACGGCGACGTCTGACGCGGCAAATGCGGAGGCCGTGACCAGAACAGCCGTGATCACGGTGGCGCGATGCACGATCGACGCCCGTGGCGCCGTATCCGGCCGCTCCATCGTTGGGACCGCCGGCAACGACGTCATCTGTGGGTCGCGCTTCGCGGATGCGATCGACGGTCGCGGCGGCAACGACGTCATCTTTGCGGGTGGGGGTGCCGACGCGGTCAATGGTGGAAGCGGAAACGATCTCATCTTCGGAGGGGCGGGAGCCGATGCACTGCGCGGCGGTCTCGGTTTCGACGTGATCGACGGCGGATCGCAATCAGACGCCTGTTCGGGTGAAAGCAAAGTGAATTGTCCATGAACTGGTAACAACCAGAAGGGGGCCGGACCGCCGGCCCCCTTTTGTTGAGCCGACTCCCGGGCCTCAGCGGCAGACCAGCGGGGAAGCAGGGTCCGAGTCCCGCCACACGAGCGGAGGCACAGGCTGGTGAGCAGGTTCAGCGAGCAGAACGCCAGGATCATTGAGGCGTTCCGTGGCAACGCCGGCAAGGTCGACTGGTACTTCGACGGGGCTCCCCTGGTGCTGCTTCACACCCTAGGTGCCCGCACCGGCCGCGAGCACGTCACGCCGCTGATGCGACAGGACCTTGGTGAGTCCCTGGCGGTGTTCGCCTCAAAGGGCGGCTCCCCCACGCATCCGCAGTGGTTCCACAACCTGGTTGCGAGCCCGATGGTCACTGCCGAGGTCGGGACAGAGACCCGCCGCTTCCGCGCCCGCGTCGCAGCGGGGGCCGAGCGGGAGCGCATCTGGACGACCCAGAAGCAGCGGTACCCGTTCTTCGCCGACTACGAGGCGAAGGTGGAGCGGGAGATCCCGGTTGTCATCCTCGACCCACTGGACTGAGGCCGAGTGCAAGGTCGCCGTGCTCCGGCGTCCAACCGGCTCATGATTCGTCATGGACAGCCGCAACCACCGTGTAGCGTTCGTCCGTGACCTCTCGGCCCCACAGCTTCGATCTCCCGGTGAGATCCTGAACGGTCACGTTCGCGACTGAACTAGGCAGAGCCGCGACGACCTCCTCACTGTGCAGGCCGGCCCCCGTGTCCCAGTAGCCCTCGATCAGGACGAGCCGGCCCGCCGGTCTCAGCAGCGATGCCCATCGTGCCAGCACCTGCGGAGGGTCCGGAAGCGTCCACAGGAGGTGCCGGCAGATGACGACGTCGAACGTGCCGGAAGGAAAGTCCGGTGCGGCTGCGTCCATGAGGTCGAAACGGATGACGCGGCCCGCCACAGCAGCCCTCGTGCGAGCGATCTCCAGCATTCGCGGGGACAGGTCGATTCCGGTGACGTCGTGACCCAGTCCTGCCAGCACCAAGGCGACGGATCCCGTCCCGCACCCGACTTCGAGCACGGCTGAACCCTCGGCGGGCATCCACCCCCTTAGCGACTCCGTCCACGCATGGAGAATCCGCGGGTCGCGCATCCCGTGGTCGGGCTCTTCATCGAACGCATCGGCGGCGGCGTCCCAGAAGCGGCGCGTTTCGCCCAGCCGGCTCTGGTCCAACGGTTCCTCCTCCTGTCGCCGGGCTGGATCCTAAGGGTGCACGACCGTTGCGGCGAAGTCGCGTGGGCGAAAAGAAGAAGGGGCCCCCGAAGGGGCCCCTTCCGAAACCAGTCCTGAAGTGCTAGGCGCGACGGCTGGGCTTGCCTCCAACGAGGCCTTCGCAGTACTCCGCGACGGTCTGGTCGTTGGCCTCGGCCGCACGCTCGAGTCCCTGGAACGGGGGAGCCTTGCGCTTGTTGGCCTGGCCCGTCTCCGAGCCGTTGAAGTACGCCGTGTAGAGTCCGTGCGTGTT
>DATLNZ010000038.1 GCA_035536535.1 Actinomycetota bacterium
GCCGGTGACCATCAGATCCCGCGGTCCGGACGCGGCGGCGACCTCACGGGGGAGACCAAGCCGTACGAGTTCGGCGACCCGTTTCACATCGAGGTCAAGCAGACGGTGTTCGAGGCGGTCCGCCGCTCGGGGGCTGGGACGCCCGTGCGCATCCGTCCGGAGGACTTTCAGGTCGAGCGGACCGAACACCGCGTTCAGGCCGCGACGGCGCTTTTGATCGACCTGTCGCTTTCCATGCCGATGCGCGGCAACTGGGTGGCGGCCAAGAAGGTGGCGCTCGCGCTGCACGCGCTGATCTCGACCATGTTTCCGTCCGACATGCTGTACGTGGTCGGGTTCTCCGACTACGCGCGGCGGGTGCACCCGGAGGAGCTGCCCGGGCTCGGGTGGGAGGAGGTCTACGGCACCAACTTGCAGCACGCGCTGCTGCTGGCGCGCCGGCAGCTGTCCAGGCACCGCCAGGCCAGCCGTCAGATCATCTGCGTGACCGACGGCGAGCCGACCGCCCACCTGGAGGGAAGCGACGCCCGCTTCCACTGGCCGGCTTTGCCGAAGACGATCTCCGAGACGCTCAAGGAGGTCGTCAACTGCACCCGCGAGGGAATAGTCATCAACACGTTCATGCTCGACCGCTCGCCGGACCTTCTCGACTTCGTCCAGCAGATGACGGCGCTCAACAAGGGACGTGCATTCCTGACCTCGCCGGAGCACCTGGGCGAGTACGTCCTGCTGGATTTTCTGGAGTCGAAGCGGTCGCTTCTCAGGGGCGCCTGAGGCTTCATCACGCCGGCACGCCGGCGTCCCGCAGGACCTTCAGGAGGCCGGGTGTCGTCCTGCGTGCCTTGATGAGGCCCGGTTGCACCCACTCGGCTGCGTCGGCGTCGTCTCCGGCGCACAACGTGCCGCCGGTCACCTCCGCGCTGAACACCAGGATCAGGTAATGGCCGTCGATGCC
Organism: Actinomycetota bacterium; assembly: GCA_035536535.1. Lineage (NCBI taxonomy): Bacteria > Bacillati > Actinomycetota > Actinomycetota bacterium. The sequence continues at coordinate 956 of DATLNZ010000038.1, forward strand.
GCTCCCGGGCAGCTGCTCGTGGAAGCCGGCCAGATCGCCGACGCTCACGCGCAGTCCCGTCTCTTCCACGACCTCGCGACGCAGGGCCGCCCGCAGCCGCTCTCCCGGATCGACCTTGCCGCCGGGTAGCGTCCACCGTCCGGCGAGGAGGACCCCCGGCCCGCGCCGGATGAGCAGTACCCCCCGCGGGGCCGAGATGAGAGCCGACACACCCACGACCGGACCGCCGGCCGGGATGTGTCGCTCTTCCGAGCGGCTCTGTTGCATGCCGCAACGATAGGCGGCGTCGTAGGATGCGCCGGTGAAGTTCGGGGGCCGGGGCGCGCATGCGTGAGCCGACGGGCGAAGACCAGGTCACAGCCAACGCCCAGGCGAGCGATGAATCCTCCGGCGGCCCGCGTGACGACCGCTACCTGCGCGGGATGCTCCTGCTGCTGGTGTCGGCGACCTTCTTCGAGGGCTACGACGGGTCGATCCTCGCGCTGATCCTGTCGGACATCCAGGAGACGTTTTCGGTCACGGAGTCGCAGCTCGGTGTGTCGCGCGCGCTGATCGAGCTCGGCCTCGGGTTCGCCTTCTTCCTGACCCGGCTCGGCGACCGCGTCGGCCGCCGCAAGCTGCTGCTGTGGTCGGTGGCCGGATACACCCTGATGACCGCGCTGACCGCCTTTTCGTGGGACCTGTGGTCTTTCACCGCGTTCCAGTCGCTGTCGCGGGTGTTTTTGGGGGCCGAGTACGCGGTGGCGGTGACGATGGTCGTCGAGGAGTTCCCGGCACACCGCCGGGCGGGGGCCCTCGGCCGCCTTCTGATGTGCGCCGCGGCCGGGGCGGTGGCGGTGGCGTTGCTTCTCCTGCTCGGGGTGGGCGAGGGGCCGCTCGGATGGCGAACGCTTTACCTGGTCGGGCTGGTACCGCTGCTGTTCCTGGCGGTCCTGCGCCGCAAGGTCCGGGAGACGAGGCGGTTCGAGGAGCTGCAGGCCGAGGTCCGGACGGGACGGCGGCCCCCTCAGGTGAGCTTCTGGGAGCCGTGGCGCAGGGAGTACCGGGCGAAGCTGGTGCTGGTGGGGGTGGTGAACCTGCTGCGGTCCCTGCCGCTGTTCGGCGCCACCGCGTGGTTCTTCTACTACGCCGAGCGCGAGCAGGGGGTCGATTCGCAGTTCCTGCAGATCGTCTTCATCATCGCGTACACGTGCGGAATCGCCGGGTACGTCGTCTGCGGCCATCTCATGGACCGGGTCGGACGGCGTCCCACGGCAGTCGGCTTTTGCCTCATGGCCGTGGTCAGCTCCGTGCTGCTGTTCCAGGTCGGCGACCCGATCGCGATCGGGGTCCTTCTCGTGGTGGCGGTGTTCTTCGGCCTCGGGATGGCTCCAGTGCTCGGCGCGATGAGCACGGAGTTGTTCCCCACCTACATCCGCAACCAGTCGGCGGCATGGGCCCGCAACGTGTTCGAGATCGCCGGGTTCATCCTCGGCCCCCTTCTCGTGGGAGTGCTCGGCGACCACTACACCGGCGTCCTCGGTTCGGTCGGTGACGCGACCAGCTTTCTCGCGCTGCTTTTCATCCCCTGTGCATGGCTGCTGTACCGGCACCTGCCGGAGACGCGGGCGTTGGAGCTGGAGCAGATCACGTCGGACTCCACGGCTTCGGCATGGAGCGTCCGCCGAAGGGGCCCGGTCGTGGCCGCGGCGGTGCTAGTGCTCGTCACGGCCGCGACGGCGCTGGGGGTAGTCGAGCTGGGTCGGATTACCCGGCGTCCCGAGGGCGCCGCCGAGCGTTTCCTGCAGGCGGTGTCTTCGGGGGACGAGGAGGACGTCCGTCGGTACGGGTCGCGGCGGATCGCCGGGTTCGGAAGTCCGCCGGCGGGGGAGGACAGCGTGTTCTCGTCCATCGAGGTCGGGGCGTCCGAGGACGCGCAAGACGGCTCCGCAGTGCCGTTCCGGGTCGGCCGTCACGATGAAAAGCCGCTGACGGGCGAGCTGGCGGTTCGAAAGACGCAGGCCGGGGAGTGGCGCGTGGTCGCGCTGGCGCCGGGGCCTGTCACGGGCAGGGTTCCCTCCCAGGGCGGCCCCTCGGCCGCCGAGAGCCCGCTGATGCAGTGGGTCGCCGCCGTCGCCGCCGCATGCGTGCTGACGGCCCTGCTCGAGGTCCTGCAACGCAGGCTGTCGCGGACGTCGGGGGAAGCCATTCCGCCACGCGGGCCGTTGGCGGCCGCGGAAACGCCCGAAAGGTCCGGATAGGACGGGAAATGCGGCGGTCCCGGCTCTGCGGACGCAGACCTTTGTGATACTTGCACCCGGGAGCATTTGCCGGGGTTTCCGGCGGGGCGTACGGGAGGGATTCGATGAACCGGCGTACACCGGCGATGCGCTACGCACCGCTGTTCGCGCTCGTGGCCGTGCAGGTTCTGATCATCGCGCTGGCGCCGTCCAAGGCCCCCGGCACTTCGCCCGTGGGCGGTTTCGGACCGGGAGCCGCGGCCGGCGTGGGAGAAGTCGGAGCTGAAGTGCCCATCGACCCCGCCACCGGGCAGCCCATCACCGGCGGCGGGGCGGCCGGCGGCGCGGGGGCTTCCGGGGGGGCCGCGGGCCCCGCGGGGGCCAAGCAGGCGCTGAACGCCGCCGGCATTCCCGTGACCGGGGACACCAGCCACTGCGTCGGGGGACTGCAGTTCGACCCCGCAATATTCGCCTTCGCTCCCAAGTGCGTCCCGAAGTTCGTCGGCAAAAACCCCGGGCGCACCTACCGGGGCGTGACCGACAAGAAGATCAAGGTCCTGATCTACAACGGCAACTTCGGTACGGGGATCGAGGAAGTTCTGACCGCCCAGGGATTTGCCGCATCCGTTCCCCAGCAGCAGGAGATGGCGGACGCCTCCGAGAAACTCATCAATTCGAAGTTCGAGCTCTACGGCCGCGAGCTCGAGATCAAAGCCGTGGGCGGCGCCTGCTCGGCTGCCCCTCCGGACAACAAGTGCCTGCGCGCGGAGTTCGAGGGGCTGGTCCAGAGGGAGCAACCCTTCGCCGTCGTCTGGGGGACTTCCGTGTCCTCCGAGAGCTACGACCACCTGAGCGACCTCAAGGTCGTGAACATGGGCGGCTGGTTCTTCAGGGACTCGTTCAGCACGGAGCGCCGTCCCTACCACTGGGACATCCAGATGTCCGGTTCCCAGATCGCCAGGCACGCGGCGGAGTGGTACTGCAACCGGATGCATGGCGGGATTGCGCGCTACTCCGGCGAGCAGGACGACATGCGGGCAAAGCCCCGAACGATGGGCGTCATCACCTCCGACGACCCGGAGAACGTCGAGATGATCAAGGAGTTCAAGGGTCACCTGTCCAGGTGCGGCGCCAGCGTCGCGCCGGGCAAGGAGTACTACTACGCACAGAACCTGCAGACGGTGGAGCAGCAACGCGACGAGCTGGTCCAAAAGATGAAGACCCCGCCCGAGGCAACGACCGTCCTGTGCTTCTGCGAGCTCGTCGCGCCGATCTTTTTGTACAGCGAGGCCGAGCAGCAGCAGTGGTGGCCGGAGCACATCATCGTCGGGACGGGGTTCATGGACGCAGACCAGTCCGCGCAGACCTACGACCACTTCCTGCCGCCGGCGGCCGGCTCCGCGGCCCCCAACGACGAACCCGCCAAGGATGAGCAGTTCGAGAACGCGTTCGGCCTGGCGCAGGCCGACGAGCAGGGGTCTTTGGCCGACAGCTTCTCCGGCAGGGCGTACAAGGCCTACAAGGCGGACGCGACCGGTCCCCCCTACGACAGCGCGGAGGTGGACTTCCAGTACTTCATGATGCTCGCGTCGATGGCCCAGTTCGCCGGGCCCAATCTCACTCCCGAGACGCTCGAGCAGGGCGCGTTCAGGCTGGGCGTGATCGACCCGGGCGGCAAGAAGGATCCCAAGCTGAGCCAGCGCAGCTTCAAGCCGGGCGACTACACGTGGGTCGACAACCTCAGGGAGGTCTACTGGAGCACCGAAAAGACCTCGGCCTTCAACGGCGAAAAGGGGCGCTACATCACCCTCAACGGGGGCCGGTGGTTCTCCCTGGGTGAGTACCCCAAGGGTCAGATAGAGCTGCCAGCCAAACCGAGATGAACCTGCCCCGGGTCTCGGTCCCAGACCCGCTGACAAAGCTCGCCGCTCCCCTGGAGAACCCTGTCGTCCGCCGGGTGGTGCAGCTGGCGGCATACGTCGGAGCCGTCGTCCTTGGGGTACGGGTCGTGTTCGACGCTCCGATAGGCACGATCTTCAACGGGGCCGCCATCGGGATGCTCTATGGGCTGATGGGGGTCGGCATCGTCCTCATCTACCGGACCAACCGCATCATCAACTTCGCGGCAGCCTCACTGGGTGCGGTGCCGGCAGTCCTGATGGTGCTGTTGAACTCCAGCCGTGGTGTGCCCTGGGCTGTTGTCTTCCCGCTCGCGATCGTGCTGGGAGTGGCTGCGGGCGCGCTGGCAGACTTCCTGATCGTCCGGAGGTTCCGGCACTCCCCGAGGCTGATCCTCACGGTCGCGACAATAGGAATGTCACAGCTCTTCTCGTACTTCGCGCTGATGATCCCGTTCTGGATGGGACAGAAGACGGGGTCGGGGGGAATCTTCACGCCCTTCCGCGGGTTCCAGTTCCAGATCGGCACGGCGATCTTCAGCGGGGACCATCTGTTCTCCGTGTTCGTTGTGGCTGTGGTCGTCGGCGGCCTCGCCGCCTTCTTGAAGTTCACCAGGATGGGCATCGCCTTGCGGGCGTCGGCAGAGAACGCCGACCGCGCCTCGCTGCTGGGCATCCCCGTGTCCCGTGTGCAGATGGTGTCGTGGATGCTCGCCGGAGGGACTGCCGCGGTCGTGATCTTCCAGCGGGTCGTCCTGATCGGGGTCCCGACGGACGGGTCGCTCGGCCTCCAGGCTCTCGTCTACGCGCTCACGGCCGCCGTGGTGGCGCGTATGGAGAGCATTCCGGTCTGCCTGCTGTCGGGCATGGGAGTGGGCGTCGTCGCATCGGCGACGCTTCAGAGGACGGGCCGGGACTCGCTGGCGACGGCGATCATGCTGCTGGTCATCCTCGGGGCGCTGTTCCTCCAGCGGCGCAACTTCTCCCGCGCGTACGACATGGGGACATCCAGCTGGCAGCAGACGCAGGAGTTGCGTCCTGTTCCACTCGAGTTGCGAGGCCTGCGGCCGGTGATGGTGGGACGAGCGGTCATGGCCGTGCTTGTCCTTGCGTTCTTCCTGGCCCTGCCGTGGGTGGTCGGCCGCAGCCGGATCAGCTTCGCGAATCTCATCATCATCACGGCCATCCTCGCCGTGTCACTGGTGGTGCTGACCGGGTGGGGAGGGCAGATCAGCCTGGGGCAGGCAGGCATCGCCGGAGTCGCGGCCATGGCAGCGGGAGGGTTCGCGGCCAACCACAACGGCGACTTCTTCGTGGCCATGGTGCTGGGTATCGGAGCCGGCGTGGCGGCGTCGATTCTGATCGGGTTGCCGGCCTTGCGGATAAAGGGCCTGTACCTCGCGGTCACCACTCTGGCGTTCGCCGCCACCGTCCAGTACTTCCTCATCAACCCGACATACCCGGTCGGCCGCGCGTTGCTGCCCAAGGGGGCAAGCAACATCGATCCGCCGTGCCTGTGGGAGCGCGTGTGCCTGGCGAGTGACCTCGGGCGGGTCGGGATGCCCTTCTACTACGTGTGCCTGACCTTTCTCGGTCTCACCGTGCTCGCCGCCCGGGCGTACCGCCGTAACCGTGCTGGACGCGCAGTCGTGGCGGTCAGCGACAACACGCGCGGCGCGACAAGCTACGGCGTGAGTGAAGCCAGGACCAAGCTCGCGGCCTTCGCCGTGGCCGGAGGGATCGCATCGATCGCCGGCGTCCTGCAGGCCTACCAGTCGGCGGCGGTGGACGCGTCCAGCTACGGGATGCTCGACAGCCTTCGCGTGTTCCTCATCTCCGCGATTGGGGGCCTGACGTCGCTTACGGGCGTGGTGTTCGCGTCGGTGGTGATCGGCGGCATCGAGTACTTCGGTGAGGACTACATCACCAACATCTCGCTTCTTGCCACAGGCCCCGGTCTGCTCCTGGTGCTGATGTTCCTTCCCGGCGGCCTGGCCGAGGGCCTGTACCGCATCCGGGACAACTTCCTGCGCCGCGTGGCGACGAAGCACGACATCATCGTGCCCTCGCTGCTCGCCGACCGACGGTCCGACTCCGACGAGCACGAGAGGTCGGTCGTCACGGCAGCGGGCACCCACGTGGGCGAGGTCGAGGCGTTCGACGTCCATTCGGAGCCGACCATCGTGTGTCCGGTGTGCGAGCAGGAGATGACGGTGACCGCCGCAGCCGGACACGAGCACCTCCAGGCCAAGAGAACGAGGGCCGGGCGCGGGTCCGGACGCGTGAGGGTCCGCTGAAGCTGCGGCCGACCATCCTGCGCAGGACGAACGACGACGCACAGCCTGATGTCGTCGACACCTCGCCCGACGCCCCGCTGCTGGTCTGCAAAGGGGTGGAGGTCGCGTACGGGCAGGTCCAGATCCTGTTCGGGGTTGACATGGAGGTCGAGCGCGGCGAGGTCATCGCGCTGCTGGGGACCAACGGGGCAGGCAAGTCGACGCTGCTCAAGGCGATCTCGGGCTTGGTGCAGCCGTGCGGCGGGCGCATCCTTTTCGAAGGCCGAGACATCACCCACGTCGGTCCCGTGGAGGCGGCCAAGGCCGGGATCGTGCAGGTCCCCGGGGGAAAGGCGATCTTCCCGACCCTGACGGTGGCGGAGCACTTCAAGGCAGGGACATGGCTGTACGCCAACGAGGACCCCAAGGAGGTCTCGGGCCGGGTGGACGAGGTCCTGGGCAGGTTCCCGAGACTCCGCGAGCGGTGGGACCAGATGGCGGGGAACATGTCCGGCGGCGAGCAGCAGCAGCTCGCCCTGGGGATGGCCTTTGTGGCCAAGCCCAAGCTGCTCATCATCGATGAGCTCTCGCTCGGGCTGGCGCCGACGATCGTGGAGCTGCTGCTGAACATGGTGCGGGCCATCCACGCCGAGGGATGCACCGTGATCCTCGTGGAGCAGTCGATCAACGTGGCTCTGACGATCGCCTCGCGCGCCTACTTCATGGAAAAGGGGGAGGTGCGCTTCACGGGTGCCACCGAGGAACTGCTGGAGCGCGGCGACATTCTGCGATCGGTGTTCCTGCAGGGGGCGGGGTCCGTTTCGGGAAGTTCCGTGGACGCCCGCGGAAAGAAAGGGACGAAGGCGATCCTTGATCCGGAGGTAACGGCTCCGATCGACCGGGCGTCCGGCGAGGTGGTGCTCGATGTGCGGGGGCTGACGAAGCGGTTCGGTGGCATCACGGCGGTCAACGACGTGGACATCGCCCTGCACGAAAACGAGATCCTCGGGCTGATCGGTCCCAACGGCGCCGGCAAGACGACGATCTTCGACCTCATCTCCGGGCACCTCCAGCAGGACCAGGGCCGCATCTACTTCAAGGGCACCGACATCACCAACCACGGCCCGGACAGGCGCGCGACGCTGGGGATGGGCCGGTCGTTCCAGGACGCGCGCATCTTCCCGTCCATGACGGTAGCCGAGAACATCGCGATGGGCCTGGACCGACACATCGAGGTGCGCGACCACCTGTCCGGCCTGCTCGACCTCCCGGCGGCGCAGGAGTCCGAGGACGACGTCGCCTGGACGGTGGACGACCTCATCGAGCTGATGAACCTGCAGGCGTTCCGGGACAAGTTCGTGGCGGAGCTGTCCACGGGGTCGCGTCGGATCGTGGACCTGGCCATGTCCATCGCGCACGACCCGGCGGTGCTGCTCTTGGACGAACCGTCGTCCGGGATTGCGCAGAAGGAGACCGAAGCACTCGGCCCCCTGCTGCAGCGCATCCAGAAGGAGGCCGGCTGCTCGCTTCTGATCATCGAGCACGACATGCCGCTGATCACGTCCATCTCCCACGAGATGATCGCGCTCGAGCTCGGGACGGTCGTCCTTCGGGACACGCCGGACCGGGTGACCAGCGACCCGCGCGTAGTCGAGTCGTACCTCGGCGGGGACGTGTCCGTGATCAACAGGTCGGGGAAAAGCAGCACGCGGAAGCGCGGGGGCGCCGGGCGATGAGACGACGAATCGCGCTCGCCGGCGCGGCACTCTGGCTTGCGGCCGTGTCGGCTGCGCCTCCCGCCACCGCGCTCGAGCCCGACGCCTACGGATGGTGGTGGAAGGTCCAGCAGGGACCGGTTCCCGTCCCCGCGCCCCCGGCCGTGCCCGCCGACGGCCTGTACGTGGCCGCCGACGGCACGGACGAGCAGATGGCGGTCGCGGGCCTGCGTTTCGACGCCGAGGACGGCGATTTCGCGGTTCTGGAGCTGAAGGCGGCGACGCACTTCTCGACCACCGACGCCGTAATCCTCGCCTGTCCGACGACCTCCCAGTGGCAGGTGACGTCGCCGGGAGCGTGGGGCTCCCGCCCCCTTCCCGAATGCGGCATCACCAGCGCGTTCGGCCGGCCGCTGGCGGGAGGGGCCGCAATGTCCTGGGAGTTGGGAGCCGAGTTCCAGACGGCTCCGGGGCTGTGGAACCTGCTGCTGATCCCACTGGGGAAAACGCCGTTCCAAGTGGCCTTCGCCGCGCCCGGCCCGGACGCGCTGGACATACAGGCCGCAGGCTCTGCGGAGACCCCGACCGATCCGCCTCAGGCGGTGATCGAGGAGACGGGCACAACGGGCACCTTCGTTACGGACTTCACGGGGGCCACCTTTGCGCTTCCGGACTTTCCGGCTGTGCCCCAGCCCATCTCCGGCCAGCAGCCTCGGGCGGCCGGACCTGTGCCGGCCCCGCCGCCGGGGGGAATCCCTCCAGTCCGCAGAACCTCCGGTAACGACGACAGGACCGCTCGCGCCGCGGCCGCCGCGATTCTTCTGGCCGGATCGGGATTCCTCGCCTGGGCCTCCTCGCAGTCACCCAGGTCCCCCCGGCTGCTGGGGTCGCTGTCGGGTGGGCGCGGGGCGGCGCAAACCATCGCAGTGGAAACGGGGGGGATCGGACGGTTCGCCCGGCCGCGCGCGACGCCGCCGAGGCGGCTGTAGGCTCCTGCTGGATGAGTATTCCGCGCGGCCCACATGATGAACGGGGACGCACTTGCTGACCGCGGGTGACCTGGCCCCCGACGTGACCCTGTACTCCGGCGACGGCAGTCTGCTGCGCACGCCCGACCTGTGGCGCGACACGCCCGTGGTGCTGAACTTCCTGCGCCACTTCGGCTGAATCCACTGCAAAGACCAGCTGGCGCAGTTGCGTCAGGAACATCCCAGGTTCGTCGAGGCCGGCGCCCGCGTGTACGGGATCTTCATGGGGTCGCCGGACTCGGTGCGGCAGTTCTGCGAGGAACGCGCAGTGCCGTTCGAGTGTCTGGCCGACCCGGACCGTTCCGCCTACCGCGCCTTTGCCCTCACCTCAGGGGGGGCGCGGAAGCTGCTCAACCCGAACACCGTCATCAAGGGCGTGAAGCTTTACGCCAAGGGCATGACCACGGGCCTGCCCCACGCCGGCCAGGACATACGTCAGATGCCTGGAACCTTCGTTGTCTCGCCGGGCGGACGCATCCGCTTCGCCCACTACAACTCCGACGCAGCTGACAACGCCCCGATCCGCAACATCCTCGGCGCCCTCGGCGCGTCGTGACGCAGAGCTGCGCGGCGGCGTCCGGCTAGGCTCCCGGCGGGACGAGCAGGGCGGCGACCTCCGAAAGCGACTGAAGGTCGTGGACGTCGGCCGTCCGAAGGGGCACAGACACGGCGGGGGTGCCGGCCCGGCGGACCAGCTGCTCCAGCCTTTGGGCCTGGGTGCGCGCGAGTGACGACAGCGTCTCCAGCGCGGCGGCCGCTTCGGCCAGCGCACCCGTGGCCTCCGGTATGGAGACCCCCGCTGCGCCGGCGACGGCTCCGGGGTCGGCGGATCCAGCCGTCTGCAGCGCCGCTTCCACATCCGGTTCAAGGAAACGCGACGGGATCACGCGGTTGGCCACCACTCCCGCCAGGTGCAGGCGCTCGTCCACGAGGCGGTCCACGAAGAAGCCCGCCTCCCCGAGCGCCGCCCCCTCGAGGGTCGTCACGACGACGAACCCGGTACCCGGCGCCCGCATCAGCTCGAGCACCGTCTCGGCGCGCTGCTTGAAGCCTTCGTACAGCGACTGGAAGTCCATCACGAACGCCGACAGGTCCTCGAGCAGCTGGGAGCCGAGAAGCCGATCCGCCATCTTGAGGAACGGCGACGCCGTGAGGTTGAAGGCGCGGGCGCCGAAACGTCCGGCCGCCGTGTACGGCTTCGCCAGCCACTTCAACAGGCTTCCGCCGACGAAGTCGGTCACCCGCTTCGGGGCATCGAGGAAGTCAAGGGCACTTCGCGTTGGAGGCGTGTCGATCACGATGAGGTCGAAGTCGCCCCGGTCGTGCAGCGCCGCCAGGCGGTCCATCGCCATGTAGCCCTGGGACCCGACGAAGTGCTCGGACAGCCCCCGGTAAAGCGGGTTGGCCTTCAGGTGCGCGGCCACCGCCGACGAGGGAGCGTAGCGGTCGACCAGTTCGTCCCAGGCCGTCTTCATGTCCAGCATCGCGGCATGCATCGTGCTGCCGTCCGGCAGGCGGACCTCGGTTTCGGCGTGGGCGAGTCCGCCGCCCAGTCCCATCGCCGAGGCGAGCCGCTTCGCCGGGTCGATCGTGACCACGATCGCTCGCCGGTCCGCGGCTGCCGCCATGGCCAGCGCGGCGGACACCGTCGTCTTGCCGACGCCGCCGGCGCCGCAGACCACGAGCACGTCCAGCTTCGACACCGCCTGCTCGAGAGTCGCGGTCACGCGGCCTCCAGGGCACCGGCCACGAGCCTGGTTGTGGAGATCGTGTGCCGCGCCACCGGCAGAAGCGGGACCTCGATCACCGGGAGGCCGAGAGCGCGCAGCGCGGACAGGTGTGGCTGCTGGCTTTCGGACAGCGACTCGTACAGAGCGGCCGCGTCGAGGGCCGCGTCCAGGGTCCCGCCGCCGGCGCGCTCCACGGCCGGGGCGGATGCCCGCAGCGCCGCGAGGGCGGCCGGGTGAGAGGGGGGCGGCACGACCCGGTTGGCGACCACAGCGAGCACGGGGGTCGCGACCTGCCTCGGCGCCTCTTCCACGAGCTCCCTTGTCTCCGCGACCGGCATCTCCTCGGCCAGCGCGACCACCACCATCCCCGTGCGGATGGGGTCCTCGATGAGCTCGCGCACCCAGTCCGTCTGGTTGCGGATGATCCCGGCCCCCACGAGCTCCTGGAGGGTCCGGGGTCCCCTCAGGTGGGACAGGACCTGTCCGGAAGCGGCGGCGTCCACGACGATCAGGTCCCACCGGGGCCGGCCGTCCTCGACGGCCCGCTCCTCAAAGCCGATCTTGCCGGTGATCAGCACCTCCCTCGCACCGGGGGCGGCCGTGGCGATGAAGTCGAAGACCTTGTGCAGGGGGCCGAGACGGTACATCCGGGGCAGCTTCAGGCTCAGCCGGAGGTACTCGTCGAGCGCCAGCTGGGGGTTCATGGCCAGGTGCCACAGTCCGGGCAGGGCCTGCTTGGCGCGGTAGACCGAAGGCTCGTCGTCCAAAAACCGGGCTGCGTCGCTCTTGGCGTCAACGTCCACGAGCAGGACCCGCCGGCCCGTGGAGTTGGCGGACACAGCCAGCGCGGCCGCCACCGATGACTTGCCGGTTCCGCCCTTCCCGGTGACGAACAGCACACGGCGCGACAGCAGGTCGTCCAGAACGGGCATGCAGCCAGCCTACCCGCAGCGCCGCGGCGGTCTTTTCGTATCATCGGGACGTCCGCGCCCCCGTCCGAAAGCCCGCGATGTCGTTCTCCCTGAGCCCAGAACTGCAGCAGCTGCGCGAGTCGGCGCGCTCGTTCGCGGAGCGCGAGGTGGCCAGCGTCGCCGAGGAGGCCGAGCGCACGGAGACGATGCCGCGCCACCTTTTCGCAAAGGCCGGACGCGCCGGGTTTATCGGGATGCGCTACCCGTCGGACCTCGGCGGCTCGGACGCCGGGATCAGCGCAGAGGTGCTGTGGCGCGAGGAGTGCAGCCGCGTCAACGCAGGGATCGCATCGGCGCTGTCGGTCTCAGGCAACATCGGGTCATACCCGATCTTCGAGTTCGGCACGCCGGAGCAGGCGAAGACCTACATCCCGAAGGTGACCTCGGGGGAGTGGATCGGGGCTTTCGCCCTGACCGAGCCCGGCGCCGGTTCCGACGTCCAGGGCATCGCCTCGACGGCCGAGAGGCGCAACGGGGGCTGGGTCCTCAATGGCCGCAAGATGTTCATCACCTGCGCCCCCTCTGCCGACTTCTTCGTGTTCACCGCCTACACCGACCGCAGTCTCGGCTACTCGGGTATCGCCAACTTCATCGTGGATCGCGACCGGCTCCCGGAAGACGCAGTCCGTCCCCTCAAGACGCTCGGCCACCGCTCCAGCGAGCTGGGTGAGATCGTCGTCGACTCGGTGCAGGTTCCGGACGACGCGCTCATCGGGGAGCCGACGGGCGGCTTCAAACGCGCTGCACGAACGCTCAACGGCGGGCGGTTGATCGTCGCCGGCGGGTCGCTCGGCACGGCACAGGCCGCGCTGGAGGCTTCGGTTGAGTATGCGAAGCAGCGCGAAGCATTCGGACACCCGATCGGCGACTTCCAAGCCGTGTCGTTCCGGATCGCGCAGATGGCCGCGGAGGTCGAGTCGGCCCGCGTCACGACCTACTGGGCAGCCTCGCTGTGGGACGAAGGGCGCGAGACCCCGCGCGAGGTGTCGATCGCGAAGCTCATCGCCTCCGAGACGGCTGTGCGGGTCGCAAGCGAGTCGATGCGCACGTTCGGCGGCTACGCCTACATCGCAGGGGAGTTCCCGATCGAGCGGATCATGCGCGACTCGCGCATGTACGTGATCGTGGAAGGGACCACCGACGTCCAGCACCTGATCCTGGCCAGGCAGCTGGGACTTAAACCGCGCTAGGGCGGCGGCGGCTCCTGTTTGGCCCGCAGCCGCTCGAGCAGCGCCTCGGTCTCCGCGGCCACGCGGCGCGCCTGATCAGACAGGTCCTCCGGCAGTGACTCCAACGCCTGCCTGATCTCCTCCAGCGCCGACTCCAGCGCCGTCACCACGTCCTGCACGCTCGCCTCCCGCTGTAGCGGACCCCACGACCATAGCCGCGGGCGGCGACGCGATAACCTGTCGCTCGATGCCGTCCATCGTCCCGGAGAACATCGAGCAGTACATGAGGTCGCTGGCCTCGCGCCACGACGAACCCGTCCTTCTGGAGATGGAGACGCACGCCTCGGTCAACGGGTTCCCGATCGTCGGCAGGCTCTGCGGGCTGACCATCGAGGTGCTGGCGAGGTCGATCGGCGCCCGGCGTGTGTTCGAGATGGGGTCGGGGTTCGGCTACTCCGCCTACTGGTTCGCCCGGGCGACCGGACCGGGCGGGGAGATCCACCTGACCGACGGCGACCCGGACAACGAGAGCCTGGCTCGCGGCTACCTCACCCGCGCCGGGGTCTGGGACCGAATCAGCTACCACGTCGGCGACGCCCTCACCCATTTCGGACAGGCGGAAGGCGACTTCGACATCGTCTACTGCGACGTGGACAAGGCCGGCTACCCCGACTGCTGGCGCGCCGCTCGCGACAGGATCCGTGTCGGCGGAATGTGGATCTGCGACAACGTGCTTTGGTCCGGCCGGGTGCTCGACGACGATCCGGACGACTCGACCGCAGGCATCCAGAGCCACAACGAACTGGTGGCCGGCGATCCCCGCTACCTGTCGACCGTGGTTCCCACGCGTGACGGACTGATGGTCGCGCTGCGCGTGGCTTCGTAGCGCCAGACTCCGTCGAGCTTCTCCCGGCTCAGTTGGCCCCCCAGGCGCAGGTGCTCCAGATGAGCCAGCGTCTCCGCCAGGGCCAGGCGTCCCTGGAAGAACTTCAGGTGGCGACCGAAAAGCTGCCGGGACACGTCCATCGCCGAGAGGGGGCCGAGGCGCGCAAGGACCTCGATGATCCTGCGCAGGCGTTGCTCGTGGTGGGACCTGGTCGCCCGGGCCCGCTCCGCGCCGTTGGTGAAGACCCGTCCGTGCCCGGGCAGCACGATCGACGGCTGCAGAGCCGCCAGGTCGTCCAGTGACCGCATGAACATGCCCAGGGGATCGGGGGGGTCGATGAGGTACCCGACGTGCGGCGTGATAGACGGCAGCAGCGTGTCCCCGCTCATCAGCAGCCCGTCGGATCGCCTGTGGAACGCGATGTGGCCGTGCTCGTGGCCCGGCGTCCACGACACGTCCCAGTCGCCGCCGGCGAAGCGCAGGACGGCTCCGGCCTCCAGGTCCTCGAACACGTCGGGCAGAGGCAGGTGCATGAAGTGGCGTCGCGTGTCCTCCGGGTCCCGCCCGTGCTCGGAGTAGTGGTCCGTGATTTCCTGCCACCGGTCCGGGGTCTGCATGCCCTCAAAGCCGGTCCGCGCGATGGGGTGGCACGCCACTGGGGCGCCGGAAGCCTCCTGAAGCACCCTCGCCAGGCCGACGTGGTCCGGGTGCGCGTGGGTCAGCACTACGCGTTCGATGTCGGCGGTCCTGCGCCCCATCGTCGCAAGCCCCTCCTCCAGACGGGCCAGGGAGTCGTCCCATCCGAGGCTTGTGTCGATGACCACCAGGCCCCCGGACTCGCCCTCGCCGGCGTAGACGTGGACGTGATCCAGCCCGGGGAACGGGATCGGCATCGTGATGCGGAAAATCCCGGGGTAAGGCTCGGCGACGAAGGGGCGCTCGGAGATCATTCGTGCAGCATCTCCTTGACCACGAAGGTCACCTTCAGCCACACGCGGTACTCGCCGACGGCGCCGTCGGACACGCTGCCGGTGATTCGCGTGACCTCAAACTCCTGGACGTCCGCCAGCGTCAGCGAGGCCCTGGACACTGCCTCCTGGATCGCGGCCTCCAGCGACTCGGTGGACGTCCCGGACAGGTCGATCGTCTTGGTCACGGTCATGGCATTGGTCCTCCCGTCGTGTTGGGTGCCGGTCGATAATCGCTCATGGCCATAGACCTTCACTCGCACACCACCGCGTCCGACGGCGTGATGTCGCCAGAGGAGCTTGTCGCGCTGTCGGCGGGGCGGGGCGTCACGGTCCTCGGAGTCACCGACCACGACACGCTAGACGGTGTCACCCGGGCCCAGGCGGCGGGGGACGGTCTCGGGGTGAGGGTCGTGGCGGGGGTCGAGCTGTCTTGCAGGCACGAAGGACGCAGCGTCCACGTCCTGGGCCTGTTCTGCGGCGCAGGCCTCGCGGCGGAGCTGGCCGGCAAGCGCGGCGAGCGCGAGGAGCGGGCGAGACGGATGGTGGCCCGGCTCAACGAGCTCGGCTACGAGCTGACGTTTGAAGACGTCCTGGAGCAGTCGGGAACCGGTGTCGTCGGAAGGCCCCACGTGGCCAGGGCGCTGGTGGCGCGCGGGCACCTGCCGCATACAGGCGCCGCCTTCACCTCCAAGCTGATCGCCGACGGGGGCCTGGCCGACGTCCCGCGGGACCTGATGTCCCCGCGCGAGGCGGTGGCTGTGGTGCGGCGCAGTGGGGGAGTGGGCGTGCTGGCGCACCCCGGACCGACGCGGCACGGTCCCGGCCCCACCGAGGCGCTCATCCGTGACCTGGCCCAGGCCGGCCTCGGGGGGCTGGAGGTGGACCACCCGGACCATCAGCCGCCGGAGCGCGAGAAGCTGCGGACGCTCGCATCGGAGCTCGGGCTCGTAGTCACCGGCGGGTCGGACTGCCACGGCCCCGACTGGAGCCTTCCCGGCACCTGCGTCACCTCGCAGGCGGAGTTCGAGCGTCTGGAGGCGCTGGCCGGGATCAGCTCTCAGACGACGCAGGCACAGTCATGAAGGTCGCGGTCGCGCGGGCCAGCAGGCGCTCGGCCGCATCGTAGACCTCCCCGTCGGCATGCCCGAGGCTGCGTCCCTTGTTGACGGCGCGTCCCCTGCCGACCAGGTGCCCGGACCCCGCCCCCTTGAGGTAGGTGACGGACATCTGGATCGTGCGGTGGGTACGGTCCGGCGGCAGAAGCGTCCGGAGGCTGAGGCCGCACACCGAGTCCAGGAGCCCGGCCAGCACCCCGCCGTGGACGATGCCCCACGGATTGAGGTGGTGCTCGGCGATCTCCAGTCGCATGGTGGCCAGTCCGGGGGCCAGGTCCACGAGCTCGGCTCCCATCCACCGGTGGTACGGCGAGGCGGCGACCCGTTGCCGTATCGCGTCGTAGTCCGCGTCCACGAGCCCGGAATCTACGGCTGCCGGTCGAAGCCGCGGGTGGCGACGGCGAACATGATCGCGCCGAAGACGGCCAGTGCCGCCAGCTCCCAGACGATGGGGACGGGAGAGCCGCCGAAACGCATCGCGGCAGGAAAGCCCAGCAGCACGCGGCGGATGGCGTCCACTGCGTAGGCGGCCGGATCGGCGTAGGACAGCGTCCGCAGCCAGACCGGTGCGGTGTTCAGGGGAAACAGGGCCCCGGACAAAAAGAACAGGGGCAGCGTTATGAAGTTCATGATCACCATGAATCCCTGCATGGTGCTGATCCGCGCGGCTATCGCGATTCCGAGCGAGTTCACGGCCAGCGCGAACAGAAGCAGGATGGGCGCCACCGCGATGACGCGCAGCGGGTTCAGACGCAGGCCCACCAGGGGAGCCAGGACCAGGATCGCCAGCCCCTGCATCGTGGCCGTCGTGGCTCCGCCCGCGACCTTGCCGGCGATCACGGCGGCTCGTCCGAGGGGGGCCACGAGGATCTCCTTCAAAAACCCGAACTCCCGGTCCCAGGTGATGGAGACGGCAGCGAACATCGACGTGAACAGGCACGTCATCACGACGACCCCCGGCAGCAGGAACACCCTGTAGTCGGCGCCCCCGACGGCCCCCTGCCTGACGGCTGCTCCCAGCCCTGTGCCGAACACGAGCAGGTACAGCAGCGGCTGGACGAAGGAAGTAACCACCCGGGCCCGTTCGCGGAAGAACTTGATCAGCTCCCGGCGCCAGATGGTCCTGGCGCCGCGGAAGTCGCGGGCCAGGCTGTTCGTCCGCAGGGCCGCCGGTTGCTCAGCCGTCTTCACACTCTCCTCCCCGACCTCATCCGCGAGGCAAACCGCTCCCGCATCGCGTCTCCGGGCGACGTCTCCTCGTCACGGAGGTGACGTCCGGTCTTTTCGATGAACACATCGTCCAGTGTCGGCCGCGACAGCTTCACGGTCGTGACCGCGACCGGCAGCGCCCCGAGGATCTGGGGGATTGCCGCCTCGCCGACCTGGACTGCGACGTGGATGCCGTCTGAGACGCGGCGGGGGTCCAGTCCCATCCGCGAGCGCAAGAAGTCCTCCGCGATCCCGTCGTCGGCCGTGGACAGCACGATCGTGTCGCCGCCTACGCTGCGCTTCAAGCCCGCCGGTGTGTCCAGGGCGATGATCTGGCCCTGGTCCATGATCGCGATGCGGTTGCAGTGCTCGGCCTCCTCCAGGTAATGCGTGGTGAGGAAAAGGGTGATTCCCTGCTTGCGCGCCAGGTCCAAAACGTAGTTCCACATGTGTGTGCGCGACTGGGGGTCCAGGCCGATCGTCGGCTCGTCCAGGAACAGTACGACCGGGTGGTGCAGGAGCCCCCGCGCCAGCTCCAGCCGCCGTCTCATCCCGCCTGAGTAGGTCATCACCGACTTGTCGCGACGGTCGTACAGGTCGACCATCGTCAGCAGCTCGTCGCTGCGGCGGGCGGCTTCGGCCCGGGGGACCCCGTAGACGTCGGCGTGGAAACGCAGGTTCTCGGCGGCGGTGAGGTTCACGTCCAGGGAGGGGTCCTGGAACACGATCCCGATGGACGCCCGCACGGCGTCACGCCGGCTCTGGACGTCGAAACCGTTGACCTCCGCGCGTCCCGAAGTGGGTGCCAGCAGCGTGCACAGGATCGAGATCGTGGTCGTCTTGCCCGCGCCGTTCGGGCCGAGAAAGCCGAACACTTCGCCCGGCTCCACCTCGAAGCTGACGTTGTCGACTGCGGTGAACGAGCCGAATCGCCGGACGAGTCCGTCAGCTCGGATGATCGCCACGTCGCCGCCCGGCCTCCTACTTGTCCTTGGGCGGCAGGGCGAAGCCGACGTGCTTTCGGGACTCCTCGGACTCGACCTCCACGTAGGTGAGCTTGCTGAGCGGCACGCAGACCTGCCTGCCCTTGGAGTCGTTGAGCCACAGGAGCTTGCGCTCGTCGGCGAAAGCCTCGTCGACCAGCCTCCGGACCTCCTCCGCCGGCTGGTCCACCTCCAGGCGGATCTCCCGGGCAGAGAACTCCACGCCTATGACTATCTCCATACCGATGGGTCCTTTCCGCGCGCCGGAGGTTGGTGCCGCGAGCGCGGGCATGGTAGCACTAGGTCTGACGTATCGAGGCCCCCGCTCAGGGGCGCCGTCGCCGAAAGGAAATTCGTGACCACACCCCTCGCCCGGACGATAACGCTGTTCGGAGAAAAGATCAGCCTCACCGGCATCATCACCCGCGGGCTCGCACTCGTCGCCGTCCTCGTGCTCGGCGTCATCGTCTACGCCGTCGGCAAGACGGTGATCCGTCGCGTGTCGCTTCCGAAGTACCCGTTCTCGCCGACGGTCGCGGCGCGCGCTGAGACCACGCGGTCGTTGCTGCTGTCGGTTTGGAAGTACGTCGTGCTGGTGCTGGTGGTCGGCGCTCTTCTGATGGTCGCCGGCGTCACGTTCGCCAGCGGACTCGTCCTTACGGGGGCCGCGGGTCTTGTCGTCGCGTTCGGCGCCCAGACGTTGTTCAAGGACGTCATCGCCGGCTTCTCGATCCTGATGGAGGGCCAGTTCGCCGTGGGCGACCGCGTGTCCCTTCTCGGCGCCGACATCGAGGGCGTCGTCGAGGGTGTGGGTCTGCGAATCACCGTGATCCGCGAGGACGACGGCTCCAGGGTCTTTGTGCCGAACGGCGGCATCACGGCCGTCCGCACGCTGCCACCCGCCGCCGCGACGGACGCCGGACGCGCCACCCGCCCGGCACGCGGCCGCTCGACGGACCGCACCCGCCCCTCGAGCCGGCGCGAGCCCAGGCAGGACTCGCCCCGCCCCGCAGCCGAGACCTCCCGCTCCGCCCCCAGCGCGGCCGGCGCTTCGGGCGCCGGGTCCAGGACGAGGCCCCCGCAGCGCAGGCGTGGACCAGCCCCCCTTACCGACGAGACCGTGCCTCCCGAGGCGCCGGCTCGTGCCGGGGCGCAGGACCTGCCGCCGGCCGGACTGGGTGCGACCACTCCGGGGGCAACGACGGCGGACCGTCCCGACATGTTCGAAGTAGGTGCAACCGGCGGCGCGGACGACGGCGGAGCCGACGTTGGCGGCGCCGATGGCGAGCGTCCCCGCTCCGGCAGACCCCGCGGCAGGCGCGGTGGACGGCGGCGCGGCGGATCACGCCGCCCGGGAACCGCAGCCGATGCGGCGGGCGCCGAGACGTCCGGCAACGGGGAACAGGGTGAGCAGTCGCCGCCGGACGCGCCCTCGGACGCAGCGCTGCCCCCACGGGACGCGCCGTCGGACGCAGCTCCCGCTCCCCGGCAGCCGCGACAGCCGCGACCTTCGGCAGCGCAGCCTCGACAGGAGTCCCAGCCCCCCGCAGCAGGGCCGGAGCATGCCGCACCCGCTCCGGAACCGGCCGCCCAGGACCAGACGCCGCCGATCTCCCCCGGTGAGCAGCCGGCCCAGGCCTCGACCCGGCAGGCACGTCCTGCCCGTACGCAGGAGGAACCACAGGCGCAGCCCGTGGCGGCAGAGCGCCGCGACAGGGAAGACGACCGGGAGTCGCTGACCGAATCGCCCTGGTCCATCGACTAGTCGTTTCGCCGAATCACCGAAGGGCACGTGTCTGATTTGCGTGCCGCTGCGTACAGGACCCCCCGGCCCTATACTCGGGACCAGTACCCGCTCTTGGTGCGGGGTCGGGCTTCTTCCGGGGAGCTCACCGCCTGCAGGGGGTGGGTATTCGCTTGTCAGGACGTAAGAGTCAAGTGCCCGCGATCGCGCGGGTGGGCGGGAGGCGCAACGGCAGGGCCGTTGGGCACCCGAGCCCTGTAGGGAGTGATAGATGGAAAACCCGCTCGGCCAGCTGTGCAGCCCGTCCCACCGTCCCGTTCCCGGCCAGATCCTCCGGTGCTCTTCGTCCCGCGGCTGATCCACCTCGCTCGCGGGGGAGCCGAGGGGATGACCCCCCTCAACGCGTTCGACAACGCGTTGCTCCAGGCGGGGGTTCACAACCTCAACCTCAACCGCGTGTCGTCCATCGTCCCGAAGGGGGCCCGGTTCGGGGAGATGGGCAGCGTCCCGGTGGGGACTGTGGTGCCGGCGGTGTACGCGACGGTCACGTCCAACGTGACCGGCGAGGTGATCTCGGCCTGCATAGGAGCCGGGGTGGGGTCGGAAGGCGGCGTCCTGATGGAGTACCACCACATGGGCCCCGCGGACGACGCCGAGCGGGTGGTGCAGTCGATGGTCGAAGAAGGCTTCGCCCGCCGCGGATGGGACCTTCAGGAGGTCCGGTTCGCGACGGGGGAGCACAAGGTCGACCGGCTGGGTTGTGCTGTGGCTGTAGCCGTTCTCTTGGACTCTGTGCCCGTAGACGAGGAGGGGAGGTGACGCGGATGAAGGCCCTCGGCCGCCATCTGATTATCGAGATGTGGGAAGCGGAGAATCTGAACTCGGCACAGGCGCTGGAGCAGGGGTTGAAGGAGGCCGTCGCTGCAATTGACGGAACGCTTCTGGACGTCCGCGTCGTCGAGTTCCCCGTCCACGGCGTGACGGGCGTGGCGATCATCGCCGAGTCACACGTCGCCGTCCACACATGGCCCGAGTACGGCTATGCGGCGGTGGACGTTTTCACGTGCAACCTCGAGTCCGACATCCACGCGGGGGTCGCGGCGCTGAGCCGGCACCTGCTGCCTGGACGCGTCGAGGTCCGCGAGATCTCACGTGGACAGATCCCCGAGGACCTCGCACGGCAGCACGAGCTCCGACTCGCCGCCAAGTGACGGTCCGGTCCTTCGGGGAGACCGTCGCCCCGGGGTTCAACTTCGTGTTCGAAGGGCGGCTGCTCCACTCAGAGCAGTCGCCCTTCCAGCACATCGAGGTGTACGAGCACGAGTACTTCGGCCGGGTGCTCGTGCTGGACCACACGATCCAGACCACCTTGACCGACGAGTTCGCGTACCACGAGCTGCTGGTGCACCCGGCCCTGTGCTCGCTCCCCGAGCCCAGGGACGTTTTGATCATCGGCGGCGGCGACGGCGGGACGCTGCGGCGGGTGCTCGAGCACGGTCCGGTGCGGGCCGTGCAGTGCGAGATCGACGAGGCCGTCACCCGGGTAAGCCGGGAGCACCTTCCGGAGGTGTCGGCGGGCGCACTCGACGACCCGAGGGCCGAGCTCGTCTTCGACGACGGGGCCGCCTACGCGGCCGCGCACCCGGCGGAGTTCGATGCGGTGATCGTGGACTCCACGGACCCGGTGGGAGCCGCGGCGGTCCTCGTGTCCGAGTCCTTCTACCGCGACTGCCTGAAGGCGCTCAAGCCGGGGGGCGTCCTGGTCGCCCAAACGGGTTCGCCGCTGTACCAGGCCAACGAGTTCCGGGTGGCGGTGTCCAACATGAGCAGGGTGTTCGACGTCGTCGAGCCCTACTTTGGCATCGTCCCCACCTACCCCGGAGCCTATTGGAGCTGGACGGCGGCGACGCAGGGGCCCCCTGTCTCGCGGGCCCCGATGGCGGTGGTGCGCGGCAGGATGTCGTCGCGGAACCTGTCCTGCGGCTACTACACGCCGGAGTTGCACCGGTCGCTTTTTGCCGTCCCGGGCTTCGCGCCCCGGCCGTTGCCGCAGAAGCCGGGCGCCGGCGCGTGATCGACCCGCTTCCGCACCCGTTTCTCGGCTCCCGGACGGGCGCGCCCGAACCCGGAGCCGACGCCCTCGTGCTCGGGCTGGCGGTGGACGGCGGAGTCAGCTTCCGTCCGGGGGCCGCTCAGGGCCCATCGGGGATCAGGGCCTTCTCCGACTCCATCGAAGAGTGGTCGCCGCGATGCCAAAGGTCGCTGGAGGACCTGGACGTCGTGGACCTCGGCGACCACACCGAGCCCCCGGCGACGGTGGAGACCCTGGTCGGAGGGATCCTCGGGCAAGCCTGGACGGACCCCGCGCGGCCGCTGCTGGCGTGCCTGGGAGGCGACCACTCGGTCACGCCTCCCGTCGTGAGAGCGGTGGCGGCGCGGTCGGACCGGCTTGCCGTGGTGGGGTTCGACGCCCACCTGGACCTGCGCGAGGACTATCCGGGGGACCACGCCTGCACCTATCGCCGCATTGCCGACGCGGGTGTTCCGTGCTTTGTGTTCGGCCCCCGCTCGGGGGCCAAGTCGGAGTGGGACGACGTGCCGAAGGTGCTCGAGTACTACTCGCAGTCGCTGCGGATGCCGCCGGAGGTCCGGTCGGCGCTGGAGGGCCGCGACGTCTACGTCACCCTCGACATCGATGTCCTGGACCCGTCGGCCGCGCCCGGAACGGGCACGCCCGAGCCCGGGGGTCCGGGTTCGGAGGAGCTGATCCGGGCCGTCGAGGCGCTCGAGGGGCTGCGGATCGTCGCCTTCGACTTGGTCGAGGTCGCGCCGCCACTGGACACGGGCATCACGCAGGCAGTGGCCGCGGTGCTCGTCCGGGAGATGTTGCTGCGGTTCGTGTCGCGCTGACGCGCGGGACTCAGCCGAGCGCCGCCCCGGGCCTCGTCGCGAGGAGGCTGCGGTAGGCGCCGCCGTAGAAGATCAGCGGGTCCGTTCCCGGTCCGGGCTCAATGCCCAGCACCTCCGCGACGAAGATCGTGTGGTCGCCGCCCGGATGCGAGGACACCACGCGGCAGTCCAGGTAGGCACAGCATCCGGACAGCCTCGGCAGGTCCTGGGGGCCGGACTCCCACTGGACCCCCGACCACCTCTCGCCATCGGCAATCTCCCGCAGCGCGAAGTTCCGGGACGTGGCCTCCTGACCGGCGGCGAGGATGTTCACGGTGAACCGCCCGGTGCGATCGACGATCCCGTGGGCGCGGGCGGTGACGTCGACGCACACCAGGATCAGCACGGGGTCCAGGGACACGGCGGTGAAGGAGTTTGCGGTCATGCCGTGGACCGTGTCGCCCTCGCGCATGGTCAGGACCGTCACCCCGGTCGGGAACCGGCGCATGACCTGCCGGAACGACTGAGGGTCCGCCGCCACGGGCCTACGCTACCATCCGAAAACTCGCGCAAAGGGAGGACCTCATCGCCGATTGGACCAACTGGTCGGGAACCGCGGCGTGCGCGCCGGCGCGGGTCGAGCGGCCCGCATCAGAGGCGGCGGTGGTGGAAGCAATCCTGCGCGCACGGGCCGAGGGACAGCCGGTGAAGGTGCGGGGGACCGGTCATTCGTTCACCGACGCTGCGTGCACAGACGGCGTGATGATCTCGCTGGACCGCTGCGACGGGATCGTCTCGGTGGACCCGGGGGGCGGCACGGTGACGGTCCAGGCAGGGATCACGCTGCGCGCCCTCAACGGTTTTCTGGCCCGTCACGCGCTGGCGATGTCCAACCTGGGAGACATCGCCTACCAATCGGTGGCCGGGGCCACGCAGACGGCCACCCATGGAACCGGTCTGCGCTTCGGGAACCTGTCCACGCAGATCCGGCGGGTGCGGCTGGTGGACGGCTGCGGGACGATCCACGAACTGTCCGCGGACCACGACCCGGAAGCGTTCCAGGCTGCAAGAGCCGGGCTCGGCGCCCTCGGCGTCGTGACGGAGGTGACGATCGACGTGGAGCCGGCGTTCGACCTTCTGGCGGTGGAGGAGCCAAGGGACCTCGACGACCTTCTGCCCCGGCTGGACGAACTCGCGGAGGCCGAGGAGCACTTCGAGTTCTACTGGCTGCCGCACACGCCACGGACGCTGACCAAGCGCAACGTGCGGACGAGGGAGCCGAGATCCACGCGCTCGGTCTGGAAGTCATTCCGCAACGAGGTCCTGCTCGCCAATGCGGCCATAGGCGCGCTCTGCCGAATCGGGCGCGCCCGGCCATCGCTGATCCCGGCGCTCAACGCCCGGTTCGCCGCGGAGTTCGGGCGGACGCGTGTCATCGATCGCAGCGACCGCGTGTTCACCAGCCCGCGGTACCTGCGGTTCGCGGAGATGGAGTACGCCATACCGCGCGCCGCCGCGACTGAGGCGCTTCAGAGGCTGCGGCGGATGATCGACGAGACGGGGCTGAGGGTCAGCCTGCCGGTGGAAGTCCGGTTCGTGGCGGCGGACGACATCTTCCTCAGTCCCTCGTACGAACGGCAGACCTGCTACATCGCCGTCCACATGTACCGGGGCACCGACTACAGGCCGTATTTCTCGCAGGTGGAGCGGATCATGCTGCCGCTCGGAGGACGCCCGCACTGGGGCAAGCTGCATGGTCTGCGGGCCGACGTCCTGTCCGGGCTGTACCCGGCGTGGGACCGCTTTTTGGCCGTCCGCGACCGGCTCGACCCGGACCGGACGTTCGCCAACGCCTACCTGGACCGCGTGCTGGGCCCTTAGCCCGGACCGGCGGGCAGGTGCGGCTCGATCTCGCGGCGGTATTCGTCCTTGGGACGCCCGGCCCCCGAAACGCGCGCAACCTCGTGGCCCTTTGAGAACAGGATCAGCGTGGGGATGCTGCGGACGTTGTAGCGCTGCGCGACTTCCTGATGGTCGTCGATGTTCAGCTTGGCCACCCGCATGCGCCCGGCGAGGTCGTCGGAGAGTTCCTTGAGGACGGGGGCCAGCATGTGGCACGGCTGGCACCACTCGGCCCAGAAGTCCACCAGGACGGGGACGTCGTCCGCGGCCACGTAGGCGTCGAAGGTGTCCGAGCCCAGGGCCGCGAATCCCGCCGTCGCCGCCTTGGCCCGCTCCAGCGGGCCCTGGTCCTCTTCGACCACCTCGCTGTGGTCCTCGGCGTAGGCGGCGAATGCCTCCTGGGCCTCCTGGGAGCCCTTCATCGTCTCCATGATCGCCTGCACGAGGTTCTTCTTGAGCTGCTCTTCGTCCGCGGCCGACACCGTCACCTGCAGCGGGCGGAAGGTCGCCGTCCAACTGCCGTCCTCCAGCTGCCGCCGGTCCGTGCCGGGCTCGATGTCCACCATCCGCTTGCTCATAAACCAGCCTCCGACATCCGCTCGATCCACCCGTCGGGGTTGTCTATCTCCGATGCAGTCGGAAGCGAATCGGGGTTGTCCCAGGCTTTGTTGAGGAAGGCCACGTCGTGTACGCCGGCGACGTAGCGGCAGAACTTCACACCCGCGTCGTACTGCTTTCGCTTCAGCTCCAGCCCAAGCAGCCGCTCTAGCAGCTGCTCGCCCGGAGACGAGGTCCTTTTGCGCCGCTCCATCACCTCCTTCAGGCGAGCGTGGTCCTTGAGCACGGCCGCGCCGACCGCGTCCATCACGAAGGTCGCGTAGCCCTCGACCAGCGTCATGAACGCCTGCAGCCTGCTCATCGTGTCGAGGCCGAGCGGTGTCCATGCCGCCTGGATCAGGGCTTCCGGGTCCTGCAGGGTCTCCGCCATCTTCTCGGGGTTGGTGATGTCGAACCCCTCGAGCGTCTCCTGCAGCCGCGCAGGGTCGAAGTCCAGCGAGTCGATCATCGTCTGGATCTGCGAGTGGAAGTAGCGCCGCGTCCACGGCCGGCTGAACTCCAGGTGGTGGGTGACCTCGTGCAGCGCGATCCAGTACCTGAACTCCCGGGGGTCGAGCTCCCAGTCCTGCTCGGCCTGCTGCATGTTCGGGATCACGTACAGCAGTCGGCCGCCGGACGGGTCCGGCAGGACCAGCTCGTACTGACCGATCACGTGACGGGACAGGTACCCGAGGACGAACCCGGTCTGAAGGCCCATGAGGACCCCACCGATCTGGCGCAGCACCATCGCGGCGGACTCCGGGATCGGTACGGGGATCCCGCCGGTCAGAGCGGGACCGGTCAGCTTGGCGGCCAGCGGTTCCATGAGCATCTTGAACACCGCGACGTTCTCCTCGACCCACTGGCCTCTCGTCACGCCGATGACGGGGGCCACGGTGCCGGGGACCAGTCCGGTGAACTGCTCGCACTGCACCTGCGCCGCCCGCGACATCGTTTCAAGCTCCCGGCGGCAGTCCTCGAAGTCCTCCGAGGGCGGCTCGTCGTGGGAGCCGAGTGAATAGGCGACCTGCCGGGCGAGGTCCCAGTTAACGGGGTCGGTTGAGGACAGCAGCTTGAACAGCTCCCTCAAAACCGGTACCTGCTCCCACCAGTCCTGTGGCGGCTTCGGGATGTCCGCGCGATGCTCGTTCATCGAAGGCCAAGTGTAGGCTTGATCTTTCGCCGCCAAGGGGGTCGTCCGGATGTCCGTCGTCGCCGTGACCGGAGCATCGGGCGCAGCAGGCCGGCTGCTCGTAGAGGCCCTCGGGGAAAGAGATGACGTCCGACGCGTCATCGGGGTTGACGTGGCCGAGCCGCGCTTCGGCACCCGGAACCTTGAGTTCTACCGGCTGGACGTCCGGTCCGAGGCCATGCGCGACGTACTGCGCGGGGCGGATGTCCTGGTGCATTTGGCGTCCGGAGCCCCACAGCTGGCCGAGGAGGAGCGTCGGGACGTCAACGTCGCAGGCACCCGCTGCGCGCTGGCCGCCGCCGCCGAGGCCGGGGTGGGCCACGTCGTCTACCGCTCGAGCGCGCTCGTCTACGGCGCGCATCCCGACAACGACCTGCCGCTGACCGAGGACTCTCCGGTCCGCCCTGTGATCGGGGTCGACGAGTCGGCGCACCGAGCGGAGGCCGAGGACCTGGTGTCACGCTTCCGCGACGACCACTCCACCAGCGCCACGGTCCTGAGGCCGTGCCTGGTCGCGGGGGCCAGGTCCGGGGGCCTGATCGCGGCAGCGGCCCGCTCTCCTTTTGTGGTCCGCGTGGCCGGGTACGACCCACCGCTTCAGATCCTGCACGAGTCGGACCTGGTCTCGGCCCTGCTCGCCGCGATGGACCGGCGGCTGGACGGCGTCTACAACGTCGCTCCGGCCCGGACGCTGTCCCTAACCCAGGTGGCGGGCGAGCTGGGGGTCCGGCTGGTGGACGAGAGCCCGGACGAAGCCGAGAGGAAGATGTCCAGGGCCGCGCGGCTGTCGCCGGGAGGCGTGGACCCGTCCTGGACGTCTTTCCTGATGTACCCCTGCGTGGCGTCGGGGGACCGCATCGCGGCCGAGGGGTTCACCGCGCAGCGCAGCCCGGAAGACGCGCTTCGGGACGCCGCCCAGGCCCGGCATGGTTTTGTGAGCGTGGGCCCGGTGAGGGTCCGCCCCCGGGACCTGGCGGTTGCCGCGGCGGGAGTAGCCGCGGTGGCCGGCTCCCTGGCCAGGCGCCGCGCCCGCAAGAGCCGACCCGTCTGACGCGCTCGCGCCCGGGAAGCCGGTTCCGCGGCGTCGTTGCGCCCACCGGGAGCCAAGTGGGTCACCGCACCGCGCAGCCACGGTTTCGGCGGGCATGGCCTGCGCTGATAGCATCTTGTCGGAGCTGTTCAGAAGGGAGCTTTAGCATCAGGTACAACATCCGGAACATTCGGCCGCGGGCGGCCGCCTCCGCTTGGGGGTTCGCGTGATCGAAAACCCCATTGGCGGGCTGCTCTTCCTGGTGGCCGGAGTGGGCCTTTTCGTCGGCTGCATCGTCCTGCTCGCCCTGCGCGATCAGCGCAGGCGGCGGACCAAGGAGACAGTCGCCCACTTCCAGCGCACAAAGGGCGCCCTGGGCAAGATCTTCGTCCACCAGGCGACGCTGAAGGAGGCGTCATGGCGGAAGGCCCGCCGCGATCACCCCGCGTCGTCGCCGGCCGCCGCGCCCGCCCGGCAACCCGCGCCGGCTCCTCCGGCCGAGCCGGCCGCTCCATCACGCGAGCACCGCGACCACGTGGCGACCCCACCCCCCGGGGGCGCCGCGCGGCGATCCTCCGGGACACCCAAGGCGAAGCGGCGCGCCGGACGCACCGTGGCGCACCGTGACCGGAACCACGCATGAGGGACCTCGCGATCGACCTCGGCACCGCCAACACCCTCGTCTGGAGCGACGGCAAGGGCATCGTGTATTCCGAGCCCACGGTCATCGCCCTCAACACCAAGACGCAGGCGGTCCTGGCGGTGGGCAACGAGGCGTGGCAGATGATCGGCCGCACCCCCGGCTACATCGTCGCGACCCGCCCGCTGCGCAGAGGGGCCATCGACGATTTCGACATCACCCAGCGCATGATCCGCATGCTGTTCGCGAAGGTGGGAGCAGGCCGCTTTTTCAGGTCCAACGTGGTCGTGGCGGTGCCGTCGGCCATCACCCAGGTGGAACGCCGCGCGGTCGAGGAGGCGGCCGAGAAGGCCGGGGCCCGTGCCGCCTATCTGGTGGAGGAGCCGGTCGCGGCCGCCATAGGAGCCGGACTGCCGATCAACGAGCCCGCCGGGAACATGGTCGTGGACATCGGAGGCGGGACCTCCGAGATCGCGGTGATCTCGCTGGGGGGCGTCGTCGTCTGCAAGGCGATCCGGACAGGCGGGTTCGACATAGACGCCGCCATCTCCAACTACGTGCGCAAGGAGTACACCCTGGCAATAGGGGAGAGGACGGCAGAGGCGATCAAGATCGCGATCGGCTCCGCGTACCCGATGCACCAGGAGTTGCGGGCAGAGATCCGGGGCCGCGACCTCGCCGCGGGGCTCCCGCGGACGATGGCCATCTCGTCGGAGGAGATCCGCGTGGCAATCGACGAGCCCGTCACCGCCATCGTCGACGCGGTGAAGGATGCGCTGTCGCAGACGCCGCCGGAGCTGGGGCAGGACATCATGTCGCGTGGCATCTTCCTCACCGGAGGCGGAGCGTTGCTGCAAGGACTGGACCGCCGCCTGTCCCAGGAGACGGACATCCCGGTGCACGTCACCGAGAACGCGCTGGAGACCGTGGTTCAGGGGGCCGGCAAATGCCTGGAGTCGCTGCGGGAGATGCAGGAGCTGTTCCTGCCGAAGATCAAGCGCAAGCGGATCTGGTCGGCCTGACCGTCAGCCCGTGACGGATAGTCCCGTCGGCCCCGTGTAATCTGCCGACGGCCGGATGAGGCGGTTGTCCCGCACCTGCTCGAGGATGTGGGCCGTCCACCCGATCGTCCTCGCAACGGCGAACGTTGGGGTGAACAGCTTCCGTGGGATCCCGGCCCGCTCCAGCACCACCGCCGACCAGTACTCGACGTTGGTGTACAGCGCGCGCCCCGGCTTCGCCGCCCGAAGCGTCTCCAGCGTCGCCGTCTCCACGACCTTCGCCAGAGCCACCCGCTCGCTTCCGAGTTCGATGGCGGTCTCGCGGAAGCAGGCGGCGCGCGGGTCCTCCGCCTTGTAGACGCGGTGTCCAAAGCCCATGATCCGCTTGCCCCGGCGAACGGCTTCCTGGATCCACTCCTGTGCCAGCTCGGGGGCCCCGATCTCGTCGAGCATGTCCAGGACCAGCGACGGCGCTCCGCCGTGAAGGGGGCCGGACAGCGCGCCGGCCGCACCCGCCACCGCCGATCCGACGTCGGCTCCCGTGGAGGCTATGACGCGTCCGGTGAACGTCGAGGCGTTCATGCCGTGCTCGGCCAGCAGTACGAGATAGCGGTCGGTAGCGACTACCTGATCGTCCGTGGGCTTGTCGCCGTGCATCATCCACAGGTAGTTCGCGGCGTGGCTGAGGTTCGGGTCGGGGTCGACGGGCTCCAGCCCCTGCTCCAGCCGCCAGAGCGCCGTGACGATGGTCGGGACCACGGCCCCGAGCTTCAGCGCCGCCTTCTCGGCGGCTGAGGGGTCGTCGTCCAGCCACGGCTTGAGCCCCATGGATGCGCCCGCGGCCGAGATGGCGGCCTGCAGCGTCGACATGAAGGTGCCGTGCGAGGCGGCCAGATCGCGCAGCGTCTGCACGTCCAGGGGCAGGCCGCGCAGCTCAGCGGTCCGCCGGGAGAATTCGTCGCCCGTCGGGAGGCTGCCGTAGAACATCAGATGCCAGACGTCGTTGAAGGTCTTGTGCAGGGCGAGCTCGACCGCGTTATACCCGCGGTAGATCAGGCGGCCGGCCTGGCCGTCGATAAAGGAAAGCTCGGTCTCGGCCACCGTCACGTTCTCCAGGCCTCTGCCGGTGCCGGGCGACCAAGGGTCGACCTTGCGGATCCTGGCCGCTGCGATCAGCTGGCGCAGCGAGACGATGCCGGTGAGTCCCTCGCCATCCAGGATCGGCAGGTGACGGAACCCCCGGTCGAGCATCCGGTCCAGTGCGTGCGTGATGTCGTCCGCCGGGGTCATCGTGACCGGCGAGCGGGTCATCCACTGCTCGACCCTGGTGGAGTTGGGGTCGGCACCGTCGCCTGCCGCTCGGACCAGGTCGCGCTCCGTGAGGATGCCCACGACCGTGCCCTGGTCACACACGACGGTGGACCCGACCTTGCGCTCCCGCATGGCAGAGGCAGCCTCGGCCAGCGTCGCCTGCGGAGGCGTCGTGAGCGGGTCCGGCGTCATGATCTCGCCCAGACGAATCTCCGCCACCCGTTCCTCCTTGATCTCGAGACACCGACGCCGAAACCCGCCGATTCTATCCCCCGGCCGGGTTCGGCGGCACCCGGAACCTGAAGGCGCTCTGAGGCGTTCTACACTTGTGATCCATATGCGCCGCGTGCCGCTGCTCGCCCTCATCGTCCTGCTGGTTGCCGCGGGCCCTGCCGCCTTGTCCGCGAACGACCCGGGAGCCGTCAACCAGTGGGGCTTGGCGAAGGTGGGGGCCGAGCTGGCCTGGAGCACGTCCACCGGCACCGGTGTGGTCGTTGCGGTCGTGGACACCGGAGTGGACCTCAGCCACGAGGACCTCAAAGCGAACCTGGTGCCGGGACGCAGCATGATCTCGGGCGAGAGCAACCGCGGCCCCCAGGACGACAACGGGCACGGCACCCACGTGGCGGGCATCGTCGCCGCCGTGGCGAACAACGGACGCGGCGTTGCCGGAGTGGCTCCGACGGCCAAGATCATGCCGGTGCGGGTGCTGAAGGACGCCGGCGACGGATCGGGAGATGCCAGCGGGTCGATGAACGACGTGGTCGCCGGCATCAAGTGGGCCGTTGACAACGGAGCCAAGGTGGTGAACCTGTCCCTGGGCGAGGACGTGCTGATAAGGACCGTCCTGGGAAGCTCGATGGAAGAAGGCTTGAACTACGCGTGGAGCCGCGGCGCGGTCCCCGTGGTAGCCGCCGGAAACGACATGCTGTTTCCGTCCGGTTACGGCGACGTGCCTGCCGTCGTCGTGTCGGCTACCGACCGCAACGACGGGAAGCCCAGTTACTCCAACGGTGTCGGGTCGGCCCGCTGGGGGATGGCGGCTCCGGGCGGCTCGTCGGGAGCGACCAACGGGATTCTTTCCAGCTATTGGGTGTCGGGGAAAGCGAACCAGTACGCGTATCTGTCCGGCACGTCGATGGCGGCCCCCCACGTGGCCGGCGCGGCTGCGCTCCTGCGCGCCAAGGGACTCAGCCCGCAGCAGACGGTGGACAAGCTGCTGGGCACGGCGAAGGACATCGGGGCCGCCGGACGCGACTCGGTGTTCGGGTCCGGGCGGCTGGACGCCGCCGCAGCAGTCGCCGGACTCGGTGGTGGTCCTGCTGTAGGCGGTCCGGCCGCACCGCCTTCCTCCGGGTCCGCGACTTCCGGCCGCCTTCCGTCGGCCGGAGGCGCCAAGAGGCCCGCGGCCCAGGCCGCGCCTCGTCCCGGCGGAGCGCCTGCGGGCGCGCCGGGATCGTCCACCGCTGCGCCCGCGCCTTCCGAGGCACCCACGGCAGAGACGGGCGCCGCCAGTGCGGCCCCGAGAGCTGCGGGGGCCCGCCCGGCCAGATCCGAACAAAAGGGTGTTCTGCCCATGGCCGGGCTCGCGGCGGCAATGCTGGCAGCCGGCTCCTCAATTGCGTTCTTCAGGCTTCGCGGCCGGCCCTGAGAGTGCGGTCGCGCACCGGGCCGCAAGTCCGCACGCGAGCAAAAGCCGCCGCCTGCGCAGCGGTCGCGGCGCTGGCGGCACCGGCGGGTCCCGCGGTCTCCGCCGGTGACCCCTACATCGACAAGCAGTACGGGCTTCAGATGGTCCAGGCCCGCGCGGCGCTGTCCCGCGCGCGGGGGGCCGGGGTACTGATCGCGGTCATAGACACCGGAGTGGACCTCAGGCACGAGGACCTGCGCGAAAGGATCGTCCCGGGTCACGACTACATCGATGACGACGACGACGCGCAGGATGCCAATGGTCACGGCACCCACGTGGCGGGCGTCGCCGCGGCGACAGCCGACAACGGACTGGGGATCGCGGGGGTGGCCCCCGCGGCGATGATCCTGCCGCTGCGCGTGCTTGACGCAAACGGACGCGGGATCGAATCCGATGTGGCGTCCGCCATACGGTTTTCGGTGCTGCGAGCCAGAACGACGGGCGTGAAGCTGGTCGTCAACCTCAGCCTCACCGACCTCAAGCAGGGCGGCGGGATCGCGGCGCTTGACACCCGCAATGCGATCCGGGACGCCTGGCGGGCCGGAGCGGTGGTAGTGGCGGCGGCGGGAAACGAGTCGCTTCCGTTCAGCAAGTATCCGGCAGAGGGGCCGAACGTCCTGTCCGTGGGCGCGATCGACGATCGGCAGCAGCACGCCGCCTTTTCGAACAAGGGCGTCAACCTCGTCGCCCCCGGGGAGAAGATCCTCAGCGCGTTCTGGGACCGCGACGAGCCTGACGCCCACGACCTTTACGCCGTGGGGTCGGGGACGTCGGTCGCGGCCCCCCATGTGTCCGGAGCGGCCGCGCTGCTGCTGTCCGCCGGGCTCACCAATGAACAGGCCGTGGACGCGATCCTGCGCCATACCGACGACCTCGGGCCGCCCGGACAGGATCCGGACTTCGGTTTCGGCCTGCTGAACGTGTCCCGGGCGCTGGGGCTGTCCCCGGCGGGAGCGGGAGCGGCGCCGGTGGCCGGCGCCGGCGGCCTGCCCGATTCCGTCCGGGGCAGGTTCGAGCGGCTTCAGCCCGAAATCGCAACACCCACGCCGGCTGCCAGGGCGGGCTCGGTGGCCCCGGCCCGCAGCAGCAAGCGGTCGGTATTGCCGCTGACCCTGGCTGCGGCCGTTGTGGCGCTGGCGTTGCCCGCGCTCGTCGCTTTCCGGAGGCGTAGGAGCAGCCGGCCGACCGAGATCCCCTGGGACTTCTGACGCCGCGGCCTCAGCCGACGAGCAGGACTATCGCCCAGATCATCAGGGAGAGCGCGATTGCCCACGCCAGGCCCAAAGTCACGACGACGGCCGCCAGCCTGCCGAGAGCCGCAGGCCGGTCGTTTCCGCGGCCGATTCGGGGCACCCGCGGAGGCGTCTCCCTGAGGTGAGGGCGAGGAGGCGCCGGCTGGGTGACGGCCGGGAAGTCCGGAGGAACGGCCACCGCCGCGGCGGTGGCGGGATCCGCCACAGGTGACGCGGGCGAGGCTTGTCGGGCTGGTGGCGGTTCTTCCTCGGGGCGCCGTTCCAGCCGGACCCACCCCACGTGCATTCCACGCGGTGAAGCGACCGGCGGCGGCGGTTGGCCACCGTCGGTGCCCGGCGGCGGACTGGCAACGCCTTCCTGCCGGTGTGTCACCGGCCCGCTGGGATCCGCAAAGGCGAAGTGGTCCGCCGTGGTGGCCGTGGTCGGTGGCGGCGAGACGATGGCTCGCGCGGGCGCGGCGGCGTCTTCGGGGGGCGACGGACGCATGTGAGGAAGCGGGTCCTGCCGGGCAGGCGACTGAAGCCGAGCGGTCGCACCGGGATCGGCGCCTTCCGCAGCGGGGTGCTGGGGATCCTGGTCGGGCACGGGTCCTTCCGCCTCGTGAGACACAAAGCCGTGGGAGTTGCTTCATTCTAGGCTGCGGAAGGCAGGTGATAAGCAACCGACCGTGCCCCCTCACGACCGCGTCCCCAAGCTCGTCCTGATCGTCCCGGTGCTGACTGCCGTGCTGGCGCTTCTGAACATGTCCGTGCCCCGGGTCTGGATAGGACCGGGAAGTGCCGTCGAGGTCAAGGAGCTGGTGCGCATCTCGGGCGCCCAGGAGTACCGGACCCCCGGCAAGCTGCTCCTGACGACCGTGCACCTCGTGTACCCGCCCAGCCTGGCCATGGCAATCAAGGGATGGCTGGACCCTTTGGTCGATCTCCCGCCGAGCGAGCTGTACTACCCGGAGGACGTCGACCCGCAGGAGGTCAACCGCGGCGCCAGGCAGGACCTCCAGAACTCAAAGCTCGTCGCCTCGGCCGCGGCGCTGACGCGGCTGGGCTACCCCGTCGTCCTGGAGGGGGCCGACGTGCTCGTGAGCGGGATCCCTGCGCAGTCCCCGGCCACGGGCGTGCTGCGACGCGGCGACTTCATCCTGGCCGTGGGCGGCCACAGGGTGTGCGGGGCGGAGGAGCTGCGCTTTGAGATGTCCCAGGCGACTCCCGGGGAGCCGGTGGCGCTCCAGGTTCGCCGGGACGGACGCGACATCAACGTCACGGCCGGGACCGTCCCGGACCCCGAGAACGAGCGGCGAGCGGTGCTCGGCGTGGAGCTGGCGCCTCAGGGACAGGTCCGAATACAGCTGCCGTTCAAGGTGGAGATCGAGCAGGGCGACATAGGCGGTCCGTCGGCGGGACTGGTCTTCGCGCTGTCGATCACGGACCTGTTGCAGGACGGTGACCTGTCCGGCGGACGGGCGGTCGCCGGAACGGGGACGATCGGGTGTGGCGGGCAGGTCGGCCTGGTGGGTGGGGTGAAGCAGAAGGTGACGGCGGCCGAGAAGTCGGGGGCCGAGCTGTTTCTCGTCCCCCAGGATGAGTTCGAGGACGCCTGCAAGTGGGCCAAGCGAATCCGGATCGTCCCGGTGAACAGGCTGGACGAGGCCGTCCGGGTTCTGCAGGACCCCGCCGCGGCCAAGGCCAGGAGCTGTCGCTAGATGCGGCAGTCAGTCGCTTTGCCGCTCCACTTCTCGATCGAGTTCCTCGGTGTGGCCGCCTACGCCGGAGTGGTGGCGTGGGCGGTGCAGTCGCGGCGGGTAATGGTCGCCGCCGGCTGCGTGG
Organism: Actinomycetota bacterium; assembly: GCA_035536535.1. Taxonomy (NCBI): domain Bacteria; kingdom Bacillati; phylum Actinomycetota; species Actinomycetota bacterium. The sequence goes on from DATLNZ010000038.1 coordinate 36,199, forward strand.
CGCTGCTCGGCTCCCAGGTGATCCATGCGGCTCAGCTCGTGGAGTCGGAGGGCCACCCGGTCGTGGTCCTGCTCCGCGCGGCCGGACTGGCCGTGATCGCGCTGGGCCTTCATCAGGAGAGGCGGCGGGAGCTCGCCGAGGCGGTGAGGTCCGGTGCCATCGTCGCGCCGCGCGAGGCCGCGGGGGCCCGTTTCACCGCCGTCTCGCGCCGCGCCCTGGGGGAGGCCGTAGGTGCCGTTGGCCGGATCGCCCGCCGGGGTGGACGCGAAAAGGTCGCTCCCCCGGCAACTGATGGATCCGAACCCGACGAGTCGCCGGTTCCCGCGGTAGCCGCTGGTGCCGTGGGCCTTTCGCTGCTGTCCGCGCCCGCCGCGGCCTTGGCGGCATTCAAGGGCGGCCATCTCGACGACGGAAAGCTGTGGCGTACGGGGTGGCTCGTGGTCGCCGCCTCCGAATTGTGGCTGGCGGTGGGTGGCACCAGGGCGGAGCCGCTGACTCGCGACCTGGTTCCCCACGTCATCCGGGTGGCGGCCTTCGCCGTCATCGGCGTCTGGGCGTGGCGGAGGTCCCGAAGGTCGCTACAGCTCAGGATGGTCTCGGCCTTCTCGCTCGTGCTGGTCGTCGTGGTGGTGGTGGTCGTCGGAGCGGTGGCGCGGGTGGTCGCGTCGCGCCTGGAGGATGACCAGCTTGACCGCATCACCCAGTCGGTGCGCACGGAGCAGACGCTGTTCGTCCGCACAAACGAGGAGATGCGAGGCGACGCGGTGGCGGTCGCGACCTTTGTGGCCACGCGCCGGCCCGGAGAGGACATCTCGGGCGCCTTCGCCGGACTGCTCACCGGCGTCTACAAGGACGCCGACCTGATGATCCTGCTGCAGCCGGGCGGCGTCGTCGGCGCCGAAGCCGGCGTGGAGGGCGACGAGCAGGACCTCGCGGCGCGTTCGCCGGCGGCAGAGGCCGCGCTGGCCCGGGGTGAGGTCCCGCTGCCGTCGGTCGAGACGGAACCAGGACGGGTGCTGGTGCTCGCTTCGGCCCCGGTTTTCGGCCCCGGCGCTCCGACGCCGTCCAACGTCCGGGGGGCGGTCCTGCTCGGGCGGCGCGTGGGGGCCGAAGACCTGATCGCATCGACGTCGCCGGGCGGCACGGCCGCCGGGCTGTCCGCCGCGATCATCGGGTCCGGGGGCCAGGTCATCGCGTCCACCGGACAGCTGCGCGATGTGGTGCTGCCCGAGGCGGGCCGCCGGGCCCTGTCCGGCCCCGCCGCGGTCTGGCGTGGCCGGCTGGAGTCGCGCGACCAGACCTTTCTTGTGGGGGCCGTCCCGCTCACGGGAGCAGGAGCGGCCAACGTGTCGCTGCTTCTCGCAGCCCCCGAGTCGAGGCTGGTCGGCACGACGCTGGCGGTGGCGCGGGCGCTTTTCATCGCCGTTCTCGCATCGGCTCTCGTGGCGATCCTGATCGGGCTGTGGCTGGGCTCCCGTCTGGCGCGGCCGGTCCTGCGGCTGGCCGATACGGCGAGAAGGGTGGAGGAGGGTGATCTCGAGGCGCGGCCCGATGTCAGGTCCGAAGACGAGATCGGGACTCTCGCCCGCAGGTTCGGCGACATGACGACGGCACTTCGGGACACCATTTCGGCGGAGCAGAGCACCCGGCGGCGATCGGAGGCGATCGTCGAAGGGATGGGCGACGGGCTGTCGGCCGTGGACGCGGACTTCAACATCCTGTCGTTCAACCCGGCGGCCGAGGCGATTGCCGGGGTAGCGGCGTCGGCGGCCGTGGGGCGCAAGTGTTTCGACGTCTACGGGCATCTGACGTCGGGGCGCGACGGACGTCCGATGTGCGATTCGGTGTGCCCGCTGCGGCACGGGGGAGGCCGGGAGGACGTCGAGCTCGGCGCGCGCGACGGACGCCGGCTGTCCCTGTCGGTGACCTGCTCGCCGCTGCGCGACGCAGAGGGGACCCTCATCGGTGGTGTGGACCTGCTGCGCGACGTCACTCCCGAAGTGGAGGCCGAGAGGACGAAGGCGGCCGTCATCCGCAACGTGTCCCACGAGCTGCGCACGCCTCTGACCCCGATTCTGGGCTACGCGAGGATCCACGAGCGCAACCCGCTGCCGCGACAGCGGGTGGTGTCGGACATGCGCACGATCGCCGAGGAAGCCCGCAAGATCCAGCGGTTCGTCAACATCCTGGTGGACCTCGCAGCGATGGACGCCGGCAGGATGAGCGTGCACCCGGCCCCCGTGCGGCCGTCCGAGATCGTCAAGGACGCGGTGAAGCGGTGGTCCGATCGCGCTCCCGGCCGAGTTCGCGGGCAGGCTGCCGCGTCACTGCCCGAGGTGGACGCCGACGAGACCCTCATCGGGCGCGCGCTGGACGAGTTGATCGACAACGCAGTCAAGTTCGCGGTCGCCGGACGTCCCGTGGTGGTGCGGGCGACACAGAGCGGCCGGCGTATCGAGGTGTCGGTGACGGACCGGGGGCCGGGCATCGAGCGAAGCACGCTTCCGTCTCTCATGCAGGACTTCTCGCAGGGCGACGCGTCGGACACCCGTGCGGCCGGAGGCATGGGTATCGGCCTTCCGTTCGTGCGCCGGGTGGTGGAGGCTCACGGGACGAAGCTGCGGGTCCAATCGGTTCCGGGTCTGGGATCCACCTTCTCTTTCTCTCTTCCGGTGGTCCCCAAGTCGCGCCGTCCGAAGTCCGCCGCGGCGGCCAAGGGACGCGGGTGATCAGGGTCGCCAACGGCAGCCGCCTAGCCCGCGCACCGGCCGACCCGCTATCGTTACGGCGGATGCGACGACCAGCCAGGTGCCCGTGATCGGGCAACAAATCCCGCGAGCCTCCCGTCCCGCCGGGCGCCGCCGGTGGACGCTCATCGGGACCATCGCCTTTTTGTTGTTCATCTCCTTCGGCTCGCTCGTCCGCTTCTACACGGACCTTCTGTGGTTCGACGAGCTCGACTTCACGAGCGTGTTCTGGACGACCCTCAAGGCGCGAGCCGGACTGGGCGCGCTCGCGGGTATCGCATCCGGACTGTTCGTGCTCGTAAACCTGGAGCTGGCGTACAGGGCCGCTCCCAGGTACTCGGTGGTCCCCAGACAGGCAACCGCGCAGTACAGGACGCTGTTCCGAGCGAACGCCCGCCGGTTCCACCTGGCTGCCAGCGCGGCCATCGCCGTGATGATCGGGCTTTCGATGGCCCCGGCCTGGCAGAGGTTCCTTCTGTGGCGAAACGCGCAGCCGTTTGGAACGCGTGACGCGATCTTCCGAAAAGACATCTCGTTTTACGTGTTCGACATCCCGTTCCAGAGGATGGTGCTGTCCCTGGCCCTCGGGGTCCTTTTGTTGTCACTGATGGTCTCGGCGGTCGCGCATCTGTTCAACGGGTCGATCGAGCCGAGCGGCAACGGCGTCCAGGTCAGCCCCGTGGTGAAGCTGCATCTGTCCGTCCTGCTTGCGCTGGTCGCGCTGCTCAAGGCCTGGGGCTACGTCCTGGCGCAGTATGAGCTGGTCTACTCGCCCCGCGGCATCGTCGACGGTGCGTCGTACACCGACGTCCACGCGCAGCTGCCCGCGTTGCGCCTGCTGGCCGTCATCGCCGTCGTCGCGGCAGTCATCTTCTTCCTCAACGTCAGGTTCCGCGGGTGGCTGCTGCCTGCCGCCGCCATTGTCCTGTGGGCCCTTTCGGCGGTGATCATCGGAAGGGCCATCCCATGGGGCGTGCAGAGGTTCACGGTGTCGCCCGACGAGGAACGCAAGGAGGCCAGGTTCATCAGCAACAACATCAAGGCCACCCGGGCGGCCTTTGAGCTGGACAAGATCTCGCTCAGCAACTTCCCCGCCAACCAGAGTCTCAACGAGCAGGTGCTGGCCTCGAACCGGGCCACGGTGGAGAACCTGCGGATCTGGGACCCCGACCCGCTTCTTGCTTCGTTCCAGAGCCGACAGTCTCTCCGCCAGTACTACGAGTTCCATGACGTCGACATCGACCGCTATTCCATCGACGGCAGGACGCGGCAGGTCCTGGTGTCGCCTCGGGAGATCGACCCCTCAAACGATCCCCGGGCCCAGACGTGGGCGAACCGCCACCTGACCTACACCCACGGATACGGGCTGGTGGGCGCCGCCGCCAACTCCGCTCCCAATGGGCTTCCGGAGCTTCTGGTCCAGGACCTGCCCCCCCAGGGCCCACCTCAGCTCACGCCCAAACAGGCCGGCATCTACTTCGGCGAGGAGCTCCAGGGCCACGTGGTCGTCCGCACCAAGAACCGGGAGATCGACTACGAGGGCGACAAGGGGCTCGTTCGGTCGACCTACGGCGGCAAGGGCGGCATCCCCCTTTCAGGTCCGCTGCGCAAACTTGCGTTCTCGGCCCGGTTCGGCGACACGAACCTGCTGATCTCCGACCTGATCACCCCGCAGTCGCGGGTGATGATGCACCGCGACGTGCTGGAGCGTGCCCAGACCGTGGCGCCGTTCCTGCGTTTCGACCGCGACCCATACGTCGTGGCGGCCGACGACCGCATTCACTGGATTCTGGACGCGTACACCGAGACCTCGCGATACCCCAACGCGCAGCACGTGGACCTCGCTCCGTTGTTCCCGCAGGACGCCGGCGAGGAGGGGTCACGTCCGTCGACAAGGGGACACTTCGGCAAGGTCAACTACATGCGCAACTCCGTCAAGGTGGTGATCGACGCCTACGACGGCACGATGCGCCTGTATGTGATCGACCCCGGGGATCCGATCATCGCTGCCTACCAGTCGGCCTTCCCGGACCTTTTCACGCAGGGCAGCAAGATGCCGGCTTCCATCCGCGCGCACCTTCGCTACCCCGAGGACCTGTTCAAGGTCCAGGCGAGCCAGTACAGCCTGTATCACGAGACGGACCCGGGCCGGTTTTACACCCGGGATGACGCATGGCAGGTGGCGTCGGATCCGTCCCGGTCCGACAACAACACCCAGTTCCCGATGGACCCGTACTACGTGCTCATGACGCTTCCGGGCGAGCAGGAGCCCGAGTTCCTGCTCATGGTGCCGTTCTCACCGCTGAACAAACGCAACCTGAACGGCTGGGTGGCGGCGAGGTCCGACACGCGTCCCGACGGCACCGGGTACGGGGAGATAGTGGGCTTTTCTTTCCCGCGCAACGTGCCGGTGGACGCCCCTGTCAACGTCGCTGCGGCAATCGAGCAGGACGACGTCGTGTCCGCCCAGAAGAGCCTGTGGAGCAGGTCGGGGTCCAACGTGCTTGAAGGCAACCTGTTCGTGATTCCGATCGGCGAGTCGCTGATCTACGTCCGGTCGATGTACCTCAGGGCCGAAAAGGCGGCGATCCCGGAACTCGAACGTGTCGTGGTCGTCTACGGCGGCCGGGTCGGCTTCGGGAAAACGCTGCAGGAGTCGCTGAACCAGGTCATTACCGGAGCGCCCCCGCCACCGGTGGAAGATCCGGGACAGGAGCAGCCCCCGGAGGGACAGCCCTCGCCACCTCCTGCGCCCTCGGGGGACGTCGCCGGACTCCTGCGCCAGGCCGTCGACCACCACCGCGCCGCCGACGAGGCCCTCAAGAGAGGCGATCTATCCACGTACCAGCGCGAGAACGAAGCGGCGCGCCGGGCCGTGGAGGAGGCCAGCCGCCGTCAGGGCGGCGACGGCTGACGACGCACTAGCCCCGGGTCGCAGCCCTCAGCGGCTGATCCTACAGGTCGCCAGCCCCTTCTTCTCCAGGTACCGCTGGTGGTACTCCTCCGCGGAGAAGAACACGGGGGCCCGCTCGACGTGCGTGACGACCGGCTTCGGGAAGCGCTCCTGAGCGCGCTGGACAGATGCCCGCGCGGCAGCTTCCTGCTCGGGGGAGTGGAAGAAGATCACCGAACGGTACTGGCTGCCGACGTCGGGTCCCTGGCGGTTGAGCGTGGTCGGATCGTGGACCTTCCAGAAGGTCTCGAGCAGCTCGTCGTATGACACCTTCTGGGGGTCGAACTGCACCTCGACGACCTCGGCGTGGCCTGTGCGGTCCGTGCAGACCTCCTGGTAGGTCGGGTTCTGGGTGGCCCCGCCGGCGTACCCCACGGCGGTGTCGATGACGCCCTCCACGTTGCGGAACTCCGCCTCGACCCCCCAAAAGCAACCCGCACCGAATGTCGCCTTCTCCAAAGTGGCCTCCATGTCGTCGCCTGACGACCAGTCTCTCACGACCCTCGGGCCGTGGAGCTCGCTGCGCACGCGTCGATGGCGGCTCTCGAAGCCTCGCGTAGGTCGTCCGCGTGGTCTCTCGAGCATCCGATCGCCGTGAGTCCGACCCGGCCGTCGATCTGAAGCCCGGTGAACATGTGGAGCACCACGCCCGTCCCGCTTCCGTGGTTGTAGGACAGGTCCGCCCGTGAGACGGCCTCGATCACGTCCGTGGCGGGGAGGTCCAGCCACGCGTCATCCACGAGGTTGTCGGTCGACACGTAGAAGCGCGGCGTGCCGTCCGGCGCCATCCAGCATCCGGACCCGGTGTCGTAGCGCCCGGTGACGAGGTTGCGCAGGACCGCGTACGGGTGGGTCGTGCCTCCCTTGCGCAGGTTGATCTCGAGTGCGTACACGCTCCAGCGCCCACCGGCGTCGCGGGCTGCCGCGAAGTCGACGCTCAGGCGTCCGATCGCGCCTCTGCCGGCGAGCTCGCGTCCCAGCGCCGCACCATGAGCGGCTATCTCCGCGGCGTATCCGGGGTCGGCGGGGAACCGGCAGCCCATGTACACCTGGCCGTCCTCGCCACCGAGGAGCTGCTCGTGAGTGGACAGCACCGAGACCTCCCCAAACGGAGAGATGTCCACCTGGACGCTCGGGCTGGCGAAGGCCTCTCCGGTCACCAGCTCCTCGACGACCGAACCCAGCCGGAGGTCCCTCAGGTACCAGTCGGGAAGAGCCTCCACCGTCTCCCGGAGGCCCGACTCGTCTTCACCGCGGAACCGCAGCACCACGTTGCCGTCACCCGCTCCGCTGTTGTCGTGCTTGATGACCACTCCGGACGCCTGGGGACGGGAAGCCCTGAGGGAGGTCACCGCGGCGACGACATCGTCCACCGTGCGCACGTCCTCGCATCCGAAGGGGGCCGGGACCCCGGCGGCGGCGAACAGCTTGCGTCCGGCGCTCTTGTACCCCAGCGGCCACAGGGCGGGATCGGTGCCGTTGATCGGCACCCCGAGCTGCGTCGCCACGCAGACCTCGTCGCCCGTCACGTTCCACGGCTCGATGAGAGCCGGACGTCCCCCGACCCACCCCCGCAGCTCCTCCATCAGGTCCTTGCGGCGCAGGAGCTTGGTCGCGACGGCTTGGGCCGAGGAGTCCGGCACGACCATCACCCGGAAGCGCCTGCGGACGTCCTGGCGCCTGTCCGGCGGAACCAGCGAGCAGTAGTAGTCGATCACCTCGTCGCTGGGGGCCTCGGACGTCAGAAAGACCATCTCGCACCCGGGGATCCGGTCGAGCATCAAAAAGGCGACGAGGAACCGGTGCTCCAGCGAGGCGATTCGATCGGCGTAGTGCGACAGAAGCGACTCCCCGATGCTGTAGGAGGGGAGCACGATCAGGACGTGGTTGGTCTCCACCCCCGGCTTGTTGAGGCTCCAGGCGGCGCCGAGCTTCGCCTGGACCTCGGAGAAGGCGGCGTCGCTGCCGTCCCCGGTGTCGGCGTGCTCGTGGCTTTCCCCGTCAATGCGCACTCAGCGCCTCCCGTTTCAGGTGCACGTCCCTCACAACCGTGGACACTTGACCATGCCCGTGGAAAGGAGTCCATGATGGGCGACCCGGGGGTCAGGACGTGAGGCAAGGGGAGTGGCGGACGCGTGGCTGGTGACTTCGACTACGACAGACACGGCCGGGACTACTCCACGCACAGGCGCACCGACCCGCGCATCGCGGCACTGGTCCACCAGGCGCTGGACGGCGCGCGGACCGTACTCAACGTCGGCGCCGGCGCAGGTTCCTATGAGCCGGCCGACCGGTACGTGCTGTCGATCGAACCCTCGGCCGCCATGCGGGCTCAGCGTCCGCCGCACCTCGCGCCCGCAATCCGTGGTGTCGCGGAAACCCTGCCGCTGGACGACCGGTCCGTCGACGCGTCTATGGCCTTGGTCACCGTTCACCAGTGGGGCGACGTCGAGGCCGGCCTGCGGGAGATGCGTCGCGTCACGCGCGGGAATGTCGCCATTCTGACGTTCGACCCGGAGGCGCTCGACCGTTTCTGGCTGGCCGAGTACTCGCCCGAGTTGATCGAGGCCGAGCGGCACCGGTACCCGGCGATCGGCCGCATCCTTGCTGTTCTGGGCGGCGAGTCCGATGTCTCCGTCGTGCCCATCCCCGCTGACTGCGTCGACGGCTTCACCGAGGCTTTCTACGCACGGCCCGAACGGCTCCTTGATCCTGAGGTGCGAGGCGGGCAGTCGGCGTGGGGTTTCGTGGCCGAGGAGGCGCAGGCGCGGTTTGTGTCCCGGCTAAG
>DATLNZ010000039.1 GCA_035536535.1 Actinomycetota bacterium
GAGCGACCCCCAAGGGCGTCCGACGATCATGCCGCTGCTCCCGTCCGAACCGCGCGTGTTCGCGGTCGGAAGGCTGGACATGGACACCTCCGGGCTGCTGCTGGTCACCAACGACGGTGACTTCGCACAGAAGGTGTCCCACCCGCGCTTCGGGGTGCCGAAGACGTACCTGGCCGAGGTCTCCGGACACGCCGGGTCCGGCCACGTCACGAAGCTACGGGCGGGAGTCGAACTCGAAGACGGCAGGGCGTCGGCGGAGCGCGTCCGCTTGTCAGGCATCAAACGCGGTCACAGCCTCGTGGAGCTCACGGTCCGGGAGGGACGAAACCGTCTGGTCCGCCGTCTTCTGGAGGCAGTGGGCCTGCCGGTGGTGTCGCTGGTGAGGACGTCCATCGGGCCGTGCCGGCTCGGCCGGCTCAAGGCCGGCACCTACAGGACCCTGTCGGCGGCGGAGGTGCACGAGCTGCTGTCGTCGGCGTCGGCGTCCGTAGACTGACCCGATGCCCCGGCTGTACGCGGTTCGCGGCGCCACGTCCCTGGACGAGGACAGCAGAGCTCAGGTCCTGTCCCGGACCCAGGAGCTTCTGGCCGAGCTGATGTCCTCCAACGGGATCCGGCCGCCCGACCTGGTCAGCATCCTTTTCACCGCGACCGGCGACCTGCACTCCGAGTTCCCGGCCGCAGCGGCCAGGGTGATGGGCTTGGACGGAGTCCCGCTGCTGTGCGCGCGGGAGATGGATGTGTCCAGCTCTCTGGCCTTCCCGCGGTGCGTCCGCGTCCTGCTGCACTTTTACGGCGACACCCCGCCGCGGCCGGTTTACCTCCAAGGAACGCACCGGCTGCTCGACCCCCCGGATCCCGCGTGACGGCCTCCCGGCGCGTGGCGGTCATCGGTACGGGGCTGATCGGGGGATCGATCGGGCTGTGCCTTCGAAAGTCCGGTTACGCCCGAGTCGCGGGCTACGACTCGGCTCCCGAGGCGTCGCGCAAGGCCGCCGACGCCGGCGCGATCGACGAGGCAGCCGGATCGCTGGGCGAGGCGTGCGCGGGTGCGGACATCGTCGTGGTTGCGACGCCGGTCGGGCAGATCGCGGAAACCGTCAGGCAGCTGTCCTCCGTGGTGGAGCCCGGCGTGGTGGTGACCGACGTGGGCTCCGCCAAGGGCCCCGTGGTGCAGGAGGCCGAATCCGTCCTCGGTCCCGGCAGGCCTTTCGTCGGGGGGCATCCGATGGCAGGCACCGAGGGGCAGGGCGTGCAGGCCGCACGGGCGGATCTGTTCGAGGGCGCCCTGTGGATCCTCACCCCCACCGACGGCACCAGTCCGCAGGCCTTCGGCACGATTGCCGCACTCGTGACGCAGCTGGGAGCGAGCACGCTGGCGCTGGACCCGGCGGAGCACGACCGTCTGGTTGCGCTCGTCAGCCACCTGCCGTACCTCATCGCCACGACCCTCATGGAGATCGCCGGCCGGGAGGACGACGAGCGGGTTTTCGCGGCTGCCGCGGGTTCGTTCCGGGACGTCACCCGGACGGCGGGTTCGAGCCCCGGCGTCTGGAGGGACATCCTGCGCGCGAACCGGCATGCCCTTCTGGCCCAGCTCACGACCTTTCGGTCGGGTCTCGCGACGTTCGGGCAGGCGCTTGAGTCCGAGGACTGGCAGGGCGTCGATCGGTGCATACAGGCGGCGCGCGACGCGCGGGCGCGGCTGCCGGCGAAGGCAGGCCGGGGGCCCGAGGTCCCGGTGCGCATCGAGGTGACCGTTCCGGACAGAGCGGGGATTCTCGCGGAGATCACCACGGGAGTCGGCGAGCTCGGCGTCAACATCGAGGACCTGTGGATGGACCACACCGCCGCGGGAGGTGTCGTCCACATCGTCGTGGATGGACCCGAGGCGGCGTCGAGGGCGTGCGTGCGCCTGTCCGGCCTCGGGTACCGCTGCAGGGCGTGCGACGAGGCATGAGGCTCCCACCGGAGCTCACGTGACGGTCCTTGTTGTGCGGGGAGGGACCCAGGTGTCCGGGTCCGTAGTGGGGCCCGGCGACACGTCCATCAGCCACCGCGCGTTGATGCTCGCCGCGACCGCCCGCGGGACCAGCCGCCTGAGCGAGCTCGCGCCGGGGGAGGACGTGGCCTCGACGGCCTCGTGCCTGAGGCGGTTCGGCGTAGACATCGACGCCCGCGGTAGCTCCGCGACCGTCGGCAGCCCCGGCCTGGCCGGGTGGAAAGAGCCCCAAGGCCCCCTGGACTGCGGCAACTCGGGGACGACCATGCGGCTGCTGGCGGGACTGGCGGCGCGACTGCCGCACGAAATCGTCCTGGACGGGGACCGGTCGCTGCGCGGGCGACCGATGGAGCGCGTGGCCTCCCCGCTGCGCGAGATGGGAGCCGATGTCCGAACGGACTCGGGGCGCCCGCCCGTGCGCGTCAGGGGAGGCCGCCTCACCGCGGCGCACGTGCGATCCGACGTTGCGTCGGCGCAGGTGAAGTCGGCGGTCCTGCTGGCGGGTCTCGGCTCCCGTGGCACTACTGTCTTTGAAGAGCCTCAGCGGTCCAGGGACCACACCGAGCGGATGCTGTCGGCCCTCGGCGCCCCCGTCCGCGTCGATGGTCCCGTCGTGAAGGTCGAGGAGTTCGAGGTGCCGCCTTTCGACATGCGCGCCCCCGGCGACCCGTCGTCCGCCGCGTTCCTCGCGGCCGCCGCATGCCTGTCGGGCGAGATTCGTATCGAGGCGGTCGGCCTCAACCCGACGAGGTTAGGGTTCGTCGAGTGGCTGGAGCGCGCGGGTGCGCGCATCCGTTGGGAGCAGAGCGAGGAGACGATGGGGGAGCCGATCGGCTGGCTCGAGTGCCGCCAAAGCGAGCTGTCGGCACTTCCGTCTCCCGACGCAGCCCGGATGATCGACGAGCTTCCGCTGGCAGCGGTGGTGGCGACGCAGGCGCAAGGGGAGACCCGGATCACGGGAGCGGCCGAGCTGCGCGTAAAGGAGTCGGATCGGATCTCCGCCGTCTGCCGGGGGCTCAGCGCGCTCGGTGCGGACGTGTCCGAGCTCCACGACGGACTGGTGGTGAGGGGTCCCACGCGGCTGCGCGGAGCGACGGTGGACTCCCACGGGGACCATCGCCTCGCCATGGCCATGGCGGTGGCGGGACTGGTGGCCGATGGCACGACCGTGGTGACCGGCTTCGAGGCCGCGTCTGTGTCGTGGCCGGGGTTCGCCGACGCCCTGCGGGACCTGGGCGCCGACGTCGCCGAACAGGACTCCCGGTGAGCCGCCTGATCGTTGCGGTGGACGGCACCGCCGGGTCGGGCAAGTCCACGGTCTCCAGGATCGTCGCGACGCGGCTGGGGCTGGTCCACATCGACACCGGCTCCACCTACCGGCTTCTTGGATGGCTGTCGATCCAGCGCGGGCTGCCGCTGCAGAGCGCTCAGGTCGTGGCGGACGCTGCGCGGGAGCTTGCCGGCAGGTGCGGGCTGGGCCCCCAGGGTGTACTCACGTTCGACGGGGCGCCCGTGGGCGAGGAGCTCCGGGATCCGGAGGTGACGCGGGCGGCCTCGGTGGTCGCGGCGCACCCAGAGGTCCGGGCGGTCCTGGTGAAGCTGCAAAGAGGCCTGGTACCGCCCGAGGGGGCTGTGGTCGAGGGCCGCGACATCGGCACGGTGGTGTGGCCGCAGGCGGAGGTGAAGGCGTATCTGGACGCACACCCGGACACGCGCGCGGAGCGAAGATCCGGAGGCGAAGCCCCCGACGCCGTGCGGGAGCGCGACCACCGCGACTCCACAAGGCCGGTTGGGGCGATGAGGCCCGGCCGCGGCGCGGTGCTGATTGACACCAGCTCGCGCAGTCCCGAGCAGGTCGCCGAGGTGATCCTGGAGCGGGCACGCAACAGGAGGCCCCGCGCCAACATCGAGTTCCGCCTTGTGCGCGGGACACTGTCGGGTATCGCGCGCACGCTGTTCAGGATGGAGATACGGGGCGCGCATCTGATCCCGTCCACCGGCCCCGCGATCATCGCGCCGAACCACCGGTCCATGGTCGACGTGATGGCCGCGGCTGCTCTCACGAGACGCAAGACGTGGTTTATGTCTAAAGAGGAGCTGTTCGCCACCAGGCTGTCCAGCAGCTTCTTTACGAAGATGGGCTGCTTTCCGGTCCGGCGCGGAAGACCCGACCGCAGATCGCTTGCGACCGCGCTTTCCCTGCTGGCAAGGGGAGAGCTGCTGGGGTTGTTCCCGGAAGGGACCCGGCAGCCTCAGGCCAGATTCGACACGATCGAGGAAGGACTGGCGTACGTGGCCCTGAAGTCCGGAGCGCCGGTCGTGCCCGTTGCCTTTTCCGGCACCCAGCTTGTCCTGCCGAAGGGAAGCAAGGTCCCGCGGCTGGTCAAGCTGCGGGCGCAGGTCGGCGAACCGTTCGTGCTCGGGGGCCCGGTGCGGGGAGTGCTGGCGCGGGCCCAGATCGTCCAGGCCACCGACGAGTCACAGCGGAGGCTGGCCGAGGTGATGGACGCGGTGGAGCCGGTCACCCGATGACCCTGCCCGTGGTGGCCATCGTCGGCCGCCCCAACGTCGGCAAGTCCACGCTCGTCAACCGCCTGCTCGGCCGCAGGGAGGCGATCGTCCAGCAACGCCCGGGGGTGACGAGGGACCGGGTGCTCTACCACGCCGAGTGGCAGGGCCGCCCCTTTCTGCTCGTGGACACGGGGGGCTTGGAGCTGTCGCCGGAGGGCGAGCTCGCGGGCAAGGTCGCAGAGACCGCCCGCGCAGCCGCGGCGGAGGCCGACCGCATCCTTTTCGTGGTCGACGCCACCGTGGGGCCGACGCCGGACGACGAGGACGTCGCCGGGGTGATCCGCAAGCTGGGCCGTCCCGTCGTGCTGGTGGCCAACAAGGCGGACAACGCGTCGCGCGAACCCGCCGCCGCCGACTTCTACCGTCTCGGCCTCGGCGCGCCGCAGCCCGTATCGGCCCTGCACGGCCGCAACACCGGTGACCTTCTGGACCTGATCACAAAAGACTTCGGCCGCGAGGCCCCCGAAGAGGGCGCTGAGCCTCGAGTGGCGCTGGTGGGGCGTCCGAACGTCGGGAAGTCGTCGCTTTTCAACCGGATCGTGGGGGCCCAGCGAAGCATCGTCCACGACGAGCCGGGCACCACGAGGGACACCGTGGACACGGTCGTCTCCGTTGAAGGCGGGGAGCCCCTTCGTTTCGTGGACACGGCCGGCTTGCGGCGGCTCATGCGGATCGACGACCAGACGGAGTACTACGGCTTCGTCCGGACCATGCGCGCGCTGGACCGCTGCGAGCTGGCGCTTCTGGTCATCGACGGCAGCGAGGGCATCGCCCGCCAGGATCTGCGTATCGCCGAGCAGATCGTGGAACTCGGCCGGTCCGCCGTGATGCTGGTGAACAAGGTGGACCTGCTCGAGCCGCGAGTCCGGGAGATCGAGATGCAGGAGGTGAGGCGCCGCCTGCCGTACCTGGACTTCGCGCCGCTGATAGCGACGTCCGCCGAGACCGGCGAGGGACTGGCGGACGTCATCCCGTCCATCCTGCGGATCCTCAAGGCCCGGACCCTGCGCGTGCCGACGCCGCTGCTGAACGCGGTGATCGAGGACCTGCAGGCCAGGACGCCGATACCTTCCAAGCGAGGAAACTCGAGGGTCAAGTACGCGGTTCAGGCGGAGGCGTCGCCCCCGACCATCGTGCTGTTCGGAGCGCAGGACGTCCCGCCGGCGTGGCTGAGACATCTGGACCGCGGGCTGCGCCGGCGCTTCGGGTTCGAGGGCACTCCGATCAGGTTCCGCACCAAAGCCGGGGCGACACGGCGCACGGGCGGCAAGCAGGGACGCCGCTGAGCCGGCTTCTCAGTCGAGGCGTGACAGCGACAGCGCAAAATCTCCCGCCGCGTCCGTCCACCAACGCAGCAGGGTGAGTCCCGCGGCTGCGAGCTCCCGCTCCACGACTTTTCTCGTGAACTTCGCGCTCGTTTCGGTCCGCAGCAGTTCGCCGGACCTGAAGCCGATCTTCAGGTCCAGTGCCTCGACCCGCGCGCTCTGGTCGACCTTCGAGCGAAGGGCCATCTCGATCCAGCCCTCGCGCTCGTCGTAGCGAGCGACGTGGTCGAACCGGTCGGGCTCGAAGCCGGCCCGGAGGCTTGAGTTCAGCACGCGCAGGATGTTGCGGTTGAACTCGGCCGTCACGCCGTCCGCGTCGTTGTAGGCAGCCTCCATCCGCGCGACGTCTTTCACCAGATCGGTCCCGAGCAGCAGCCAGTCGCCCGCCGGCATGGATGACGCCAGATCGCGCAGAAAGGCTTTCCGCACGCGGGGCTCGAGGTTGCCGATCGTGCCTCCCAGGAATGCGACCAGCTTCGGCTCGTCCCGGGGCAGGGACTGCAGGTGCCGCTCGAAATCCCCGACGACCGCGTGCACGTGCAGGTCCGGGTATGCGGTCGAGATGTCCGTGGCGGCGTCGCGGAGCGTCTGCTCGCTCACGTCGAATGGGACGAACCTGCGAAGCCTGGCTCCGGCGGTCATCGCGTCGAGCAGGATTCGCGTCTTCTCCGAGGTTCCCGAACCGAGCTCCACGAGCGTCGCGCAACCGGCGAGTGCCTGGATCTCGCCGGCCCTGGACAGCAGGATCTCCCGCTCAGCCCGTGTCTGGTAGTACTCGGGGAGCCGCGTGATGAGGTCGAACAGCCGCGATCCCTCCTCGTCGTAAAACCATTTCGGGGGCAGCGCCTTCGGCTCGGAGGTCAGGCCCTTCAGGACGTCTCGCTTCAGCGCCTCGTGCAAGTCGTCCGGGCCGAGATGGACCTCGACCGTCACGCGTTGTCCTGCCACTCCCGCGCCTTGGACCGGGGACTGCTGCCCGGGCTCGCCCGAGCTCATGCGTCCCGCGCGCAGCGGAACCCGGCGAAGATCTGTCGCCGGACCGGGTAGTCCCAGTTGCGGAACGTCGTCCTGATCGCACTGGGGTGGGTTGCCCAGGAGCCGCCGCGTAGCACCTTGTAGTCGGGCCCGAAGAACGCCTCGGAGTACTCCTCATACGGAAAGGACCTGAACCCGGGGTAGGGACGGAAGTCCGACGACGTCCATTCCCACACGTCGCCCACCATCTGCCTGCACCCCCAGGGGCTGGCGCCCGGAGCGTAGGCACCCACGGGAGCCGGACCGTAGTGGCGCTCACCCAGGTTGGCCAGGGCCGCAGTGGGGGCCGAATCGCCCCAGGGATACCGTCGCTTGCGTCCGGACGGCTCCCACGACGCCGCTTTCTCCCACTCCGCCTCCGTCGGCAGGCGCTTGCCCGCCCACCGCGCATACGCATCCGCCTCGTACCAGCTCACGTGCTGGACCGGCTCGCGGGGGTCCAGGTCCAGGTGGCGACCGAACCTGCGCACGGACCAGGAACCGGTCCCCTCGCTCCAGAAAGCCGGGTGACGGATGTCCTTGTCCCGGCGCCATGCCCAGCCCTCCGGGTGCCACCACCTCTGGTCGTCGTAGCCTCCCGCCGCGATGAACTGCGCGTAGTCGGCGTTGCAGACCGGCGTGGCGTCGATTCGGAAAGGCGGCAGGTCCACGACGTGAGCCGGCCTTTCGTTGTCGTAGGCGAGGGGGTCGCTGTCCGTGCCCATGACGAACGGTCCACCCTGGACGGACACCTCCGGCGACTGGACCGCAGAACCCTCGGGCGCGGGAGGCCTCGGGGGACGCAGAGGGTCCCCTGACATCAGCTGCAGGGTCGACAGCATCGTCTCGTCGTGCTGGTGCTCATGCTGGACCACCATGGTGTAGACGAAGCCGCCGCCCAGCAGCCGGTCGGACGGGTCCAGCTCTATCCGTTCCAGGACGTCCAGCGCGCGCCCCCGGACGTCCGCGAGGTAGGCCCTGGCCTCCCGCGGCTTCAGCAGGGGCAGCTCCGGTCTCTTCCAGCGCGGGTGCTCAAAGGCGTTGTACATGTCGTCGAACTTCGGGGAAGTGGGCGGGAGACCGGCGACCTCGCGCAGCAGCCACAGCTCCTCGAAGTTGCCGATGTGCGCGAGGTCCCACACCAGGGGGGACATCAGCCGCGAGTGCTGGCGCATCTGGACTTCCTCGGACAGGGGGTCCAGCAGCTCGAGGGACCGGCGCCGCGCCGCCTCCAGCTCCTCGGCCACCACCTGCTTCAGGTCCATGCTGCCTCCTGGGGGCTCAAGTCCAGCACCGACCCCGTCTTCGTCCAGCTCTCGAGCAGGTCGTCGGCCGGGACACGGCCCCGCGCCACCCACCTGTCGAAGTATTCGCCGACCACGTCGGTCGTGGACCGGTCCGCCCCGACCCGTGCCAGGGCCGCCTGGGCCGCGAGAAAGCATCGCTTGGCCGATTCTGCGAGGACCGGGTGGCGCAGGCCGTGCCTTGCCGCGTCCGCCCACATCCCAGCCGACGGCCCGGCCGCCGCGAAAGCCGCCTCCGAGGCTTCTTCGTCGTCCAGCAACGCCGCGCCGACCGCCGCCGGCACCCGCCACCACGGTTCCGGCAGGGAGTCGATCATCCGAAGCTCCAACCACCCCTTCGGCCGCACCGGCGGAAACAGCGTGGACAGGTGGTACTCCAGGTCGTCGCGGTCCGGAAACCCCAGGGCGTGCCCATCGGACATCCAACGGCCGAATGAAAACCCCGGCGCAAGCGGCACAAAGCGGTCCTCGGACCTGATGAGCATCAATCCGGCGTCCAGGACGTATCTCCACCAGTCGCCCGCATGGTCGTCGCCGCGACAGGCCGGAGCGGTCCGGGAGCCGTCGATGGACATCCATGCCGCCAGCCGGGACGACCTCCATCCGGACGGACGTCCTTCCACCACCGGCGAGTTGGCGAAAGCCCCCGCCAGCAGGGGGCCGAGCAGGTGGGCCAGCCGCCAGCGCCGGCCAACCGACGCGGCACTCGATCCGACGCCGACGTTGACGTGGACGGCCGCCGTTCCACACATCATCTTGCGGCCGGCCATCCCACCGTGGTCGAAGTACGACTCCATGGACACATACCGCGGCGCATCGAGCACTCTGTGGTCGCTGCGCAGCGGGTCGGCTCCGAGCTGCCGGAGGGCAATCCCGTGGCTGGACGCCGCGTCGCGGATCACGGACATATCGGCGGACACCGCGTCGCACGCGCCGGCGATCGTACGGTGGGGGAGCGAGCTGATCTCGACCTGGCCGCCCGGCTCGAACGTGATGGACCCTCCACCGGGCAGGGGCCCGGCCTCCGCTCGCAGGAGCTCCAGCTCGTCCGCGGTCACGCGGGAGGCCGGGTCGGCGGGAAAGGTCAGAGACTCCACCTCGATGCCCACCCGCAGGTCGGGCGAGGGAGCGAAACACCGCTCCTCCACGTGTTGCCGGACGTCGGCAACGGACAGAATCGGCAACCTGGAAGGCACACCCAATAATGACCCGCTGGAGCAGCCGCGGGGGCCGTCCGGGCTTGAGGGGGCGCGCGTGCTAGCCTGACGCAACGGGCCGTAGCGCAGCTTGGCAGCGCGCTTGACTGGGGGTCAAGAGGTCGGGAGTTCAAATCTCCCCGGCCCGACTAAAGAGGACTGACCTGCTGAAACAGGTCGGTCCTCTTCACGTCTGGCCAGAAGGGCCGACCGGGGACAGACCCAGCGCCAGTGTCCTGAACCTGCGCATTCCCGCGGTCATGACGTGGTTGTGCCCCCACGCGAGCACCGCGTGAGCCGGCAGCGACAGAGCACGGAGCAGCCGCCTCCGCACCTCCACGTCGAACAACAGCCGGATGTGGCACTCCTGGGGCGTGCCCGGCTCCTGCAGCGAAGAGCCGGGCTTCGACAACTCCAACGTGGCCTCCCCGTCGATGTCGCCTGAAACCCGCACCCTAAGGACTCCCGGCGGCGTCGATTCCACCACGCGCAAGACGAACCGAATCCGGTAGGCGAGCGGAGACTGCACCACCACGCGGCCCTCGTCGCCCTCACCGATCCCGGCGGAGTGGAACTCCTTCAGCCAGTGCCACCACTCCGTGAATTTGTCGGTGCGCTCGAGTGCCTGCCACACGCGCGAAGGGGGCACCTCCAGGACCCAGTGGTTTTCAAACCTGAAGTGCGGCCGGACGAGCAGCCGCGACAGCCCGGTGCGGCTTGGGGTCGTCAGCGAGCCGAACCGATCAGCGTGAGGAACTCCTGGCGCGTCCGCGGGTCGTTGCGGATGGCTCCGTGCAGAGCGGACGTGACCGTCATCGACCCTCTCGCCCGGGCCCCCCGCAGGGTCATACACGTGTGCTCGGCCTCCAGGGCGACGCCGACCCCCTTCGGGCGCAGTTCGCCCTCAAGCCAGTTCGCCACCTGTTGAGTAAGGCTCTCTTGTACCTGCAGGCCCCGGGAGAACATCTCCACGACCCTGGCCAGCTTCGACAGGCCCAGGATGCGTTCGGCGGGCAGGTAGGCGACGTGCGCGACCCCGAAAAAGGGCAGGAGGTGGTGCGCGCACAGCGAGTGGAACGGGATCGACCGCGCGATCACCATCTCGTCGTAGCCCTCGTCGTTGGGGAACGTCGTGAGCGAGACGGGCCGGGGGGACAAAAGGGCCGCATAGGCGCGCGCGACGCGGCCGGGCGTGTGCTCCAGATGGGGCCGCGTGAGGTCGAGGCCCAGAGCAGTCAGCAGGTCGGTGACAGCCTTCTCGGCCGCCACCAGGTCCACCGACGCGCTGTCTGAGGTCTCGGGGTCGGACTCGTGGCTCACCGGGCAATGGTAGCGGCGGGCTTCCGGCGCTACCATTGCGCCCTCAGTCGCCGCGAGCCTGGGACCTCTCGTCCGCGGCGAGATCGCGCTGCCTTCTGAGCCTGGCCTCCCTGCGGATGGCAGCCGCCCTCTGGCGGCGCTTCTCGTCCTCCGTCTCGGGCGTCACTCCGGGGACGGACCGCGGCTTACCCGCGTCGTCCAGCGCCACGAACACCAGGTAGGCACTGGACGTGTGGACCCGCCGCCCGGTGGCGATGTCCTCGGCCTCCACCCGGACTCCCACCTCCATCGAGGTCCGGCCCGCGTCGTTGACGGCCGCCTTGAACGTGACCAGGTTCCCCAGCAGGACGGGGTGCAGGAAAGACATCCCGTCGATGGCCGCCGTGACCACGCTGCCCCCGGCGTGCCTGGCCGCCGCGGTGCCGGCGGCGGTGTCCACGAGCTTCATGATGACGCCACCGTGGACATTGCCCTGCAGGTTCGCATCAGTGATGCCCATCACCTGGCTGAGCACGACGACCGAGTCCGAGACCTTCTTCGACGGCTGCCGGCCGCTCATGGGCGGACGAAGGTCGTGGCGATACGGGTCATGGGCTTGTCCTACGCCGTCCTGGCCTTGGCGTCAACCAGGTGAGCCGGCAGGATTTGAAAGCAGGTCGCAGAAGCCTTGGAGTATGCAGACTCGCCTGTCGCTGCTGGACGGCCATCCCAGCCATGACGCCACCACGTGTCCGAACTGCGCCACGGGGTGCCTCGCCGCCTACCATGCCGAGGATTCGCACGAGGCGTCGGCACGGACGGCGTGGCAGGAGGTGGTCGACCTCGCCTTCACCGAACCGGCCCTGGCGGTCCTGCTCGGAGCGGCCATGGCCTCGGTCTTCGTCGACAGGCTCGGGATCCAGCCCGTCCTGCTCCACCTGTTCGGTGGAACCGAGCCGGCCCGGGCCCAAGCGCTGCGTTCGGCGATGTCGGTGGTCGGCCAGCCGGGTTCGCTGGTCCGGGACTGGTGCGAGCCGCCCAGGTCGATCCTCAGCAGGCTCGACCTCGTTTCGCCCCTCCCCGTGGCCCTGCAGGGCCTGGAGCAATCGCCGCGGGCGATCAGGCTGATCGGAGGCGGCGCCCCCGGAACCGTCATCATCTCGGCCGGTCAGATACCGCTTCCCGCGGAAGCCCATCGCCCAGGGCGGCTCGAGTTCAAGGCACCGGCGGTCTCAGGCGCCGCCGCCGGCCTTGTCCATGCCATCACCACTACCCACTACGGCTGGCCGCGTGCCTGGCTCAGCGAGCACCCGGTATCGGGCGAGATCGAAAACTGGTTCAAGGTGTCTCTGGACGTCATAAACGGCAGGTCCCCGGATCTCGGCGGCCACGCGGAGGCCCTGGCGCTGAGTGCAACAGGTTTCGGGGCGCTCGGCCGGATCGTCGGAAGGGGATTCGCCTTTTACGCGGGAATGGGAGCCGCGCTGCGCGCGGTCGAGTCGATGCGCTCGC
This sequence comes from Actinomycetota bacterium, assembly GCA_035536535.1. Classification (NCBI taxonomy): domain Bacteria; kingdom Bacillati; phylum Actinomycetota; species Actinomycetota bacterium. Next base: position 12,224 of record DATLNZ010000039.1, read on the forward strand.
CACCGCTGCACCTCGTCATCGGCTGACCTGCACCATCCCGGCCTCGGTCCGGCCTAGGATGGGCCGATGAGGCAGGCGGACCGGCCGCGAGAACGGCTGCTCACCCTGCCCAACCTGTTGTCGTTCGGCAGGATAGCCGCGACCCCCTTGCTGGCTTGGCTGATCCTGACCCGCCGTAACCTGCCGGCCACGGTGCTCGTGGCGGTAATGGGGATCAGCGACTTCCTGGACGGCTACATCGCCCGCGCCACGGGGACCGTAAGCGACGTGGGGGTGGTGATCGATCCCGTCTCCGACCGGATCGCCGTGATCACGTCGCTGGTCACCCTGATGGTCGTGGGCTCGCTGCCGTTATGGCTGGGATTGCCGGTGCTCGCCCGGGAGGGCGTGGTATCCGCGGCCTTCCTGGTGCTGGCCCGCCGCGGCTTCGGCAAGCCGAAGGTGAGGCTGGTGGGGAAGACCGCCACGTTCGCGCTGCTCGCTTCGCTTCCGCTGGTGATCCTTGGGGGAGGAGCGCGCCTGGCGGGCCTTGGCCTGTTCGCGGCCGGTGGGGTCGTGTCGTTTATCGCCGTGTTCAGGTACTGGCAGGACATCGCCGCGTGGCTCAAGAGTCGAGCCGCTGAGGGGGCCCAGGCCGGTCCGGACCCCACCGGCGGCTAGAATCGACCCCACGTGCCAGGGGAGAGCGCCTAGATGAAAGCCGTGATCATGGCCGGCGGGCAGGGGACGCGGCTGCGGCCCCTGACGTCCAACCAGCCCAAGCCGATGCTGCCGATCGCCAACCGGCCGATCATGGAGCACATCGTCGCCCTTCTGCGCAACCACGGCGTCACCGACTCGATCGCAACGGTGCAGTTCCTGGGGCGCCTGATCCGCTCGTACTTCGGCAACGGCGAGGACCTCGGCGTCCAGATCAGCTACGCCACGGAGGAAACCCCGCTGGGGACGGCCGGCAGCGTCAAAAACGCCGAGCAGGAGCTGTCCGGGGAGACGTTCCTGGTGATCTCGGGCGACGCGCTGACGGACATCGACCTGACGAAGCTCGTGGACTACCACCGCCAGAAAGGCTCGATGGCGACGCTGTGCTTGAAGTCCGTGGAGAACCCGCTCGAGTTCGGCATCGTCATCACCCGTGAGGACGGGCACATCGAGCGCTTTCTGGAGAAGCCCAACTGGGGCCAGGTATTCAGCGACACGATCAACACCGGAATCTACGTCCTGGAGCCCGAGGTCTTCGACTACATCCCCGCCGACACGGTCTTTGACTTCTCCAATGACCTGTTCCCGATGCTGCTGGACAAAGGCCTGCCGATGTACGGGTATGTCGCGCCGGAGTACTGGTGCGACGTCGGCCACTACGAGAGCTACCTCGCGGCGCACCGCGACGTGCTGGAGGGGCGCGTCGGGGTGGAGATCCCGGGGTTCCAGCTCGGAGAGGGCATCTGGGTCGGCGAGGGCACGGAGATCGACCCCGGCGCCCGGATAGAGGGTCCGGCCGTCATCGGAGTGAACTGCCGGATCGAAGACGGGTGCCACCTCCGGGAGTTCACCGTCCTCGGGGACAACGTCGTGATGAAGGAGGGCGCCTTCTCGCACCGTGCCGTCGTCCACGACAACGCCTACATCGGACCGGCGGCCAACCTCAGGGGATGTGTCATCGGCAAGAACACCGACGTCCGCGGGGGAGCCCGGATCGAGGACGGGGTGATCGTCGGGGACGACTGCTCCATCGGCGACAACGCGGTGATCAACCCCAACGTGAAGATCTACCCCTTTAAGACGGTCGAGGCTGGAGCGCTGATAACCAAATCGATCATTTGGGAGTCCAGGGGAGTCCGGACCCTGTTCGGCCCCCAGGGGGTGTCCGGGCTCATCAACGTGGACGTAACTCCCGAGATTGCCGTCCGGCTGGCCATGGCCTACGCCTCGACGCTTAAGAAAGGCTCGACCGTGACCGCGTCCCGGGACGCCACCCGTGCGGCCCGCGCCATGAAGCGCGCGGTCGTCGCGGGGCTCAACTCGAGTGGCGTGCACTGCCATGACCTCGAGCTGTCACCGGTGCCCGTGGCGCGCTACTACGTCCACACGCGGGGGTCCAGCGGAGGGATGACGCTTCGGACCTCGCCTCACGACCCGCAGTCCATCAGCATCAGCTTCGTCGACACCGACGGCACGGACCTGGACGAGGGCCGCAAGCGAAAGGTCGAAAGAGCCTTCTACCGCGAGGAGTTCCGCCGGGCCTATGCCGGAGAGCTCGGAGAGCTGCACTACCCCCCCCACGTGTGGGAGTACTACAGCGAAGGGCTGCTGACAGCCGTCGACGTTTCGGCGATCCGCGACTCCCGGATCAAGCTCGTGGTCGACTACGGGTACGGCTCGACGTCGCTGGTGCTGCCGACGATCCTGGGCCGGCTGGGGTGCGAGGTCCTGGCCGTCAACGCGGTGGTGGACGAGTCCAGGTCGGTTCCCTCGGCCCAGGACATCTCCCAGCAGCTGGCCCGGCTGTCGGACCTGGTCTCGGTGTCTGCCTCCGACCTCGGCGTGCTGCTGGACCCCACGGGAGAGACGCTGTGGCTGGTCGACGACACCGGCCGGGTGTGCGACTCGACCACGACTCTTCTGCTCGCGACCACGATGACCGCGATGGACGGCTCCCGCGGCGCCATCGCGCTTCCCGTCTCGACTTCGCGCTGCGTCGCGGAGCTGGCGCGCGAAGGAGGCATGGAGGTCGTCTGGACGAAAACCAACGAGGACTCCCTCATGGACGCGGCCGCATCGGGGGAAGTGCGCTTTGCCGGCAACGCAGAGGGGTCGCTGATCTTTCCGGAGCTCGTCCCCACTCCCGACGCCATGATGGCCATGGCCAAGTTCCTGCAGCACAGGGCCCGGTCCCAGGCGCCGATTTCGCAATTGGTTTCCTCACTGCCCAGGCCCGCCGTGGTCCACGAGACGGTGGCGTGCCCGTGGGAGATGAAGGGCGCGGTCATGCGCAGCATCATGGAGCAGGCTTCCGGCGACGGCGTGGAGCTAATCGACGGAGTCAAGACCTTCCACAAGGCCGACTGGACGCTCGTCCTGCCGGACCCGGCGCGGCCGCTGGTCCATGTGTGGGCGGAGTCGGACACCGAATCCAAAGCCCGGGCGCTGGCTGGCAGGCAGCTACGCGGCATCCGTAACGTTGTCGGCTGAGACAGCCGGCGACGTCAGAGAGAGGACCCGATGAGCGAGTTTCCGCCGGACCTGCGGTACACCAAGGACCACGAGTGGGCGCGGCTCGAGGGGGAGGTGGTGCGCGTGGGGATCACGCACTTCGCGCAGGACGCGCTCGGGGACGTGGTCTACGTGGAGCTGCCCGAGCCCGGCGCACGGGTGACGCAGGACGCGCCTCTCGGCGAGATCCAGTCGCCCAAGGCCGTGTCGGACCTGTTCGCCCCGGTCACCGGCGAGATCGTCGACCGCAACAGCGAGGTCGGCGAGACATCGCCGGAGCTGGTGAACGAGGACCCCTACGGGGAGGGCTGGCTCGTCGTCATCCGCCCGGACGACGCTTCCGAGCTGGACCAGCTCATGGACTCCGACGCCTACAAGGTCCTGATCGCGACCCTCGACGAAACCTGAACCTGCCGGCAGGGGGGAGTGGGGTGCCGGACCCACTACCTCAGGTCCAGCCGGGACCATGCGCGACCGGTCGTTGACCGGAGCTCAACCTTTCCTCTAGATTCAAGGTTCCCCCCGAGGAGGCTCGATGCGCTGTCCCGGCTGTAGCCACAGGAACGACCCCCAGGCGAACTTCTGTTCGCGTTGCGGTACGTCCCTGGCCGGTGCGGACTCGGAGACAACCGCGGTGTTCACCCCCATCGAGGCCGACACGGAGGAGGAGGCCCACCTTGCCGAACTCGAGCCGGGGCAGGTGTGCCTGGTCGTGCGGCGCGGGCCGTCCGCCGGCACCAAGTTCGTCCTGGACAAGGACACGGTGGCCGTCGGCCGCCACCCCCAGGCCGACATCTTCCTCACCGACATCACGGGGTCCAGGCGCCACGCCGAGCTTCGGCGGGGCGCGGAGGGGTGGTCGGCGGTCGATCTCGGCTCCCTGAACGGCACCTACGTCAACAGGGAGCGCGTCGAGTCGACCCAGCTTTCGTCCGGCGACGAGCTTCAGGTCGGCAAGTTCCGGCTGCTGTTCCTCGCATCCTCCAGGGAGAGCGGATGAGCCAGATCGAAAGCGGAGGGCAATCGCAGTCGATAGGCGAGGTCCTCAACGTCCTGAAAGCGGAGTTTCCCGAGGTGACGGTCTCGAAGATCCGGTTTCTGGAAAGCGAGGGCCTGGTCCACCCGCACCGCAGCCCGTCCGGGTATCGCAAGTTCGCGTCGGGTGACATAGAGAGGCTCAGGTTCATCCTGAAGCTCCAGCGCGACCAGTTCCTCCCGTTGAAGGTTATCCGGGAGAGGCTGGCGGAATGGGAGTCGTCGGGCGAGGCCGGGGGACAGCCTGCGCTGTCCCTCGAGCAGACCAGCGCAGAGCAACCGGCGGCGACGACTCCGGCCCCTGTCGCCCCGGCCCCCGCCCCCGTGGACGTGTTCGCACGTCTGACGCCGGGCGTGTCGATGAGCCGTCAGGAGCTGGCCGCGGCGACCAGCCTCACCGAGCAGAACATCACCGACCTGGAGCTGTACCAGCTGCTGAGGCCGAAGGACGTGGGGGGAGAGCCGCGCTATGACGAGGTGGCCCTCCAGGTCGCCAAGACAAGCCGGCAGCTGATCGAGCTGGGGCTCGAGCCCAGACACCTGCGGATGTTCGCCTCCACAGCCGACCGCTGGGCCTCGCTGGCCGAGCAGATGGTCCTGCCGCTCAACCGGCAGCGCAGCTCGGAGGCGCGGGCCGCCGCCCAGGAGACCGTCCGGGAACTCGTCCGGCTGGGCAACCAGCTCATCCAGACCCTCCTGAGCGAGTCGCTGTCACCGTACGTGTAGGGTCCGCCAGGCCTTCAAAGGGACGGCGATCGGGGAGTGCGGCAACCCGGCGACGGTGCTCCCGTCGGGGGTCGTAGATAGGCTGTGACCTGACAGGTTGCATGCTAGGCTCGCCCGGTCCAAACGGGCTCGCGAGGGACGGTGAGGCACAGCGTGGTCGAGCTCCAACTGGTGGGCGTTCGCGTCGAGCTGCCGACGAACCAGCCAATCGTGCTGCTCAAGGAGCAGGGCGGTGAGCGCTACCTGCCCATCTGGATCGGCCCCTACGAGGCGACAGCGATCGCCTACGGCATGCAGGGCATCGAGACGCCGCGTCCGCTCACGCACGACCTCATCCGCGATCTGCTGGCGGGCCTTGACGTCAGCGTCCAGCGGATAGTCATCACCGAACTGCGCGACGGTACGTACTACGCCGAGATCCAGATGATCAGGGACGGCACGCCGTCGGCAGTCTCCAGCCGCCCATCGGACGCGATAGCGCTCGCCACCCGCCTGAGGGTCTCCATCTTCTGCAACGACGAGGTGCTCGAGGAGGCCTCGATCGTCGTCAAGGACGACGAGGAGCAGGAGGTCGAGAAGTTCCGGGAGTTCCTGGAACAGGTCAGCCCCGAAGACTTCAAGCCGTAACCGGCCCCGGGCAGATCGACCCCGGGCGTCAGACCGGCCCCGGCGTCAGATCGACCCCGGCCACGAGGCCGGCCCCAGCCTCCGCTGCCGACCACCCTCCCCACGGTCTCTCGCCGTACCCCGGGCGTCCTCCCTGCTACCCCCCCTGGGTAGGACGGCTACCCGGCCCCCTCCCCGTGCTGCGGTCTGCGGGTATGCGGCATACAACGTTGACTCGGCGACGCCGGCAGGGCACACTCATCATCCGGAAAGTTCCGTCGATGTGATTCGGAGGTCGGGGTGGAGCAGGGTTACCGAGGGCCGCAGGCGTGCAAGATCGTGGGCATCACGTACCGCCAACTGGATTACTGGGCCCGCACCGCCCTCGTCACCCCCAGCCTCAAGGACGCCGACGGCTCGGGAACCCAGCGGATGTACAGCTTCCGGGATCTCGTCCACCTGAAGGTAATCAAGAGCCTGCTGGACGCCGGTGTGAACCTGCCCCAGATCCGCAAGGCGATCGCCTTTCTCAACGACGGCCTGAAGTCGCCGATTGACAAGGTCACGCTGCTGTCCGACGGCCGGACCGTCTACGCCGCCACCTCCGACCGCCAGATCGTGGACCTGCTCAAGCAGGGCCAGGGCGTGATCGGACTCGCCCTCGGCAAGGTCTACGAGGACCTGCAGGGCGCCCTCAGGACGATGCTTCCACAGGGGGCCGAGGCGGGGGAGTCCGGCTCTACATCTCGCCCGAAGCCCGTCGCCGCCCGGCGCTGAACCTCAACGCCCAGCGCTCAGCCACGACCCCCGGGACCGCGGCCGCATCGCCGTCCGTCTCAGCTTCCCGAGTCGTGGGGGAGGGTCTTCCTCAATCGAGCGACCGAGCAAACGCAGTGCTCCCATTGTTAGTTAACGGAACCAGGATTATAGGCGGCAGGGAATTATAGGCGGACGGGGACGGCCGGCCGTGACCCAGGCCTAAGACTCGATCTCACTGCGGCATCGTCTTACGTCACGGGACAAAAAACCGCACGTTGTCTAGCCCGATGTCGACGAGGTAGCTGGCAACGGCTCCGACCACGATGAGGCAGCAGGCCATCAGCGCCAGTGGGATGCGCACCGGGAGCTTCCAGCCTGGCCGTCGAGCGGCCCTGATGATCATGGCCCCCGCCACAATGGCTATGACGCCGGCCGCGGCTCCCAGGATGAGCGCCGGAACATACATGTCGGGCCGGACCAGGTAGGCACCGTTATCCACGCAGGGCGGTAGTGACCCGTCTGGCCTCGGAGTCATCGGGAGGCAAAGTGCGCGTATCACCGCACAGGTTTCCGGCCGTCAGATGCGCGCATGACCACCTCCGAACTCGGGTACCCCTAGTGAACCAGCATCTGTGTGAGCCGTGAGGGGCTAGACCTTTGCGTGGCCTACTGGTTTCTCGTCCGGTTCTTCTTTTGTGACGCGACTCGGCTATGTGCCGTGGTGACCTACCGAGCGCTTCGGCGAATCGATCGCTCCAATCGGACCGGCTCTCGTCGATACCGGACGCGAACGATTGTTCCCGCTCCCCCGCGATCGATCTCACAGGACCGGTCGGACCCGTAACCCCCGAGGGCGCTTGGGCGATACATTTGTGCAGACCTAAGTTTTCAAAGGGGGGCCGTCGATGAGACAACGCGTGGCGAGACTGATCTTCGTAGTCGCCGTGGTCGCGGCATCGTTGTTCCCAGCCGGCCGTGCCAATGCCTTCTTCGAGCACTGCCTCGGAGGTCCGATCGCGTTTGCATGCTGCTCGTCTATTGGCGAGTGGGTCACGATCACCAACGGCCCGAACGGCTGGACCGTCGGCCAGACCGGCCTGTCCTGCTGATCGGCTTCAGCAACACCGCCTGACCCCGGCCCCCCGGGCGGACGGCAGAGGAAACGCCGCTCCCCTGTCTGGCGCTCCTGTCAGCTGACGGCCCAGACGATCGCCGCGCAGACGATCGCCAGAAAGACCCCCACGTAGAGGATGTCGCCCCGGCGTGTCATGCGGGCGCGGCGAATTCGGTTGTAGGGGTTGAAGCCCATGCCGGCATTCTAGGCGCCTGCGAGCAGGCCCTCAGGCGCAGTCGCGGCAGAGCTGGCGCTTTTTGTCCTTCAGCTGCGTCTGGTGCTTGAGCAAAAAGCACTTCTGGCAGGTGAATTCGGTCGGCTGCGGAGGGATGACCTTGACCGCAAGGGTCTCCGAAGGCCCGTCCGGCCCTTCCATAGCCTCGATGAGCGCGTCGTCGTCGTCCTCTTCGTCGGCCCCCTCGAGGCGCCGCTCTTTACGCTGCAGCAACTCCTCGAGGCTGGTTTCGACGGCACTTTCGTCGGTCTGAAGTTCCTCGTCTTCGGCCACGCCCGCTCCCGTCGTGTTGGTTGGCGACACGTATACCACAGCGTGTCCAGCCCGTCCGGGAAGTGTCAGGCGGCGCCGACCGTGATCCGAGATCCGGAGGACAGGTCCTTGGTGACGCGGATCTGGACCGGGAACGCGTCCTTCATCTCGTCGAGATGGCTGATCACCAGGATCTTGCGGAAGTCCCTTCGCGCCACGCCTATGGCTTCGATCAGGCGCTCGCGGCCCTGTGGGTCCTGACTGCCGAACCCCTCGTCCACCACCAGCGTCTCCAGGCGCGCGCCGGCCCGGCGGACCAGCAGCTTGGACAGGGCGAGCCTGATCGCGAAGGCGATGCGGAACGCCTCGCCGCCGCTGAACATCTGGAAGTCGCGCACTCCCCCCTCGCTGTACACCAGGACGTCGAACGTGTCCCTGGCGCCCCCGGACTTCTTCTCGCGCTGCATCTGGAACTGCAGGCTCATCTCCTGGTTGGTCAGTTCCCCGAGGATCTCACTGGCGTCCTGCTGAAGCTCCGGCAGGGCGTTTTCGATAATCAGGTCGGGGATGCCGCCTCGGCCGAACGCCTGCGTCAGCCGCGAGTAGCGACGGTTCTCCACCGCGAGCTCGACCTCGGCTCGCCTGGCCGCTCCGAGCTCCTCCTGCGCGCGCTGCAGGCCCTCGGCGCGCTCCGCCAGCCTCGCGCACTCGGCCCCCGCGGCCGCCGCGGCCTGCCTGGCCTCGGTGAGCAGGACCTTGGCCTGCTCGACCCTGGTTCGCGTGTCCTTTTCGTCCTGCGCCGCCTTGCGCACCTTCTCCAGGTCTTGAACCTGCTTCGCCAGCGACTTCTCGGCCTCGGCCAGGCGGACCGACAAACCGGCGCGCTCCTCCTCCACCCGGACCCGTCGCTCCTGTGCCTCGTGGATCCGGCCCCTCATCTCGGCGTAGCCCGACACCTGCTCCAGGCGCGTGCGCACCTGACGGTGCGTGGACTCGTCGTATACGAGCCCCTCGAGGCCCGACCTCACCGCGCGCAGCTGCTCGTGCGCCTCCCGGGCGAACTCCCGGCCCTCCAGCAGCTTCAGCTCCGATGCCGCCGCCTGCCGCAGCGAAGACTCCTGTGCCGACAGCTCCGAGATGCGCGCGATCTCGGCCTCCAGGGCCGATGACCCTCCAACGAGCTTCTCCAGGTCGGACAGGGTCCGCTTCAGCCGCCCTTGCTCCTCGCGAAGACGTGTCCCCTCTTTGACCACCACCTCCCGCCTGGAGACGGCGGACTGGCGGCGCGAGTTCAGCTCCTTGGACTCGGACTTCAACTGAGCGGTCAGCTTTCTGCGGTGGGCCTGGTCCAGCGGTCCGGCGCAGACGGGACACTCCCCTCCCCCGCGGCCCAGGATGTCCAGCCGCTCGGTAAGCGCGTCCGTGCCGGCGTCCATCTGCCTGAGCTGCTCCTCCAACCTCGCGTGCTCCTCGCGCAGGTCGGACAGCTGGACGTCCATCGCCGTTATCGACTCCGATAGCCCGGCCGCCGCGGCCGCGGCCCTGCGCGTCTCCTCAAGAAGGGGCCTGCGCGACTCCAGCACCGAAATCTGCTTTGCCAGGGAGTCCGCCTGGGACGTCCACTCGGCTGTGCGGGTCCGGATCTGCCCGGCCTGGCTGGCGATCTCACCTTCTAACTGCGCCAGCTGCGTCTGCAGCTCCGAACGCTTTAGCGCCGCCTTTGTCAGCTGTTCGTCGGTGGTCCTGAGCGACTCGGCCTCCGCGACGCCGGCCTCGACCTCTTCGCGGCGAGCCAGGAGGGCGTCAAGAGCCGCAGACTCCTTGGACAGAGCGTCCAGCGTCGTCCTGTCCACCGCCAGCCGCGTCTCGGCCTCCCGGGCCGCGTGTGCCATCGCCTCGGCCGCGGCCTGCATCTGCTCCAGCCGCGACAGCTCCGCGCTGCGCGCCTCCAGCTCGGCCGCCGCCTGCGTCTCCTTGTCGGCCGCCAGCGTCCGTGACTCCTCGGCGGCCCGCGTGGCTTCGCGTACCGCGCGCAGGTCGTCGTCCACACTGCGCAGCTCCTCGATCCGGACGGCGATGGCCTTGCGGCGCAGCTCGGCGTCCCGGGCCGCGGCGCGGGCAGCCTCTTCCAGCCGCTCGTACACGGACAGGTCCAGCAGGCGGACGAACACGTCCTTGCGCTCGTCGGGCTTCATCCGGGTGAGAAAGTCGTCCGCGCGGCCCTGGAGCAAAAAAGCCGAGGCGGTGAAGGTCCGGTAGTCCATGCGCAGCAGCGAGCAAAGCGACGCCTGGGTGGCCGACAGAGAGTCCGACGCCAGGTTGGTCCAGGCGCCGGGGGCGCCGACGCATAGCTGCAACTCGCTTCGTCCGGATCGCGTGCGGGTACGGACGACCTTGTAGACCGCCCCCGAAAGCTCGAAGACCAGCTCGACCGTGGCCTTGTCGGCCCCCTCCCGGATGAGCCGGTCCTGGTGCTGGCCGGACTCACAGCCTCGCGCGCAGCCGAAAAGGGCCCAGGTGATCGCGTCCAGAAGCGTCGACTTGCCCTGTCCGTTCGCGCCCGCCAGGCAGGCGGTGTCGAAGCCTGTGAAGTCCAGTAACTGCGGCTCGTCGTAGGACAAAAAGCCGCCGAGGCGAAGAGACACGGGGATCAAGCCGTCACCTCCTCGATCAGCCGGCGGCCGAGTCGCAGCAGCTCGCCGGCGTCGTCGGCCCAGTCGTCGCGTGCGGAGACGAACTGCTCCAGCGCCTCGGACTCAGTCATGCGGACCGCGAACCGCGGGTCGCGCAGGCGGCTTGAGTCCGGGGGCGAGTCGGCGACGACACGGACGTCGTAGGCGTCGGCCACCGCGTCCCGCAGCGCGCGCTGGGACAGCCTCACCCGGTCCTCGGCCTCCACACGCACGACGATCTTCACAAAGGCACCGGCGGTCGCCGCGCCGGCAGCCTGCGCGCGCGCGACGGCCTCCAGCGCATGTGCGGTCGGGTCCTGCGCGGCCCTGGCGTCGGTGTGCAGCGTCAGGAACCTTCGCGCGGCAACGGCGTGGAAGCGCGGCTCGCCATCCAGGACCCACCCTCCACCCGCGGGGGCCAGGTCGAACAGGTAGAAGCCCTTGTCCTCGCCCGCACGCGTCCGTACGCGGGTGGCCTCGACGTGCACCACCTCGCCCTCGCCGAAGTCCACCCGTTCCAGGGAGCCGCTGTAGGCCACGAACGGCTCCGGACTGAGAACCTGCCGCGAGTGGACGTGTCCCAGCGCGATGTACGGAAAGGCCCCCGACGACGAAAGCGAAGACAGCGTCACCTCGAGCTCCGAGGCGCCGAACATCGACTGCGCCGGGTTCACCTTGGCCTGGTTTACGTGGCAGTGACCTGCGAACAGCGCGGGGGCCGAGGTGTCCGTCTCCGAAGCCAGTCTCTGCACGGTCCGCGCGACCTCTTCGCGGATAAACGAGTCAGCGTCGGTGCCGTCCGGGAGCCGGGACAGGACGTGGTGGCGCGAGAAATGCGGCAGCGCCGCGACCTGCAGCTCCGGCACCGGCGCGTCCCTGCCGAGCGGGAGCCGGTAGAGCTTGGCCCGGTCCCCCACCACGACACCCTCGACCTCCAGCGCGTCGTAGATCGAAAAGGGGTGGGCCAGCGAGGTCGCCTTCGGCAGGTCGTGGTTTCCGATGAGAAGGAACACCGAAGTACCCGACCGGGCGAGCCTGCGGATGCGCTCCGCGAAAAGCGACTGCAGCGTGGGAGTCGGGTGCTGATGCTTAAAGGCGTCGCCGGCGAAAACGACCGCGTGCACGCCCTCTGACTCGGCGACGGCGCAGAGCTCGTCGAGCCGGTCCAGGACGTCGTGAACCCGCTGGTTCAGACCGCTGGCCGGGTTCGGCCGACCCCCCGACTCCACCCCCAGGTGAAGGTCGGCGAAATGGATGATCCGCAGGCTTTTCACAAGGCGACAGTAGGCCCCAGCGGCGACAGTCCAGGGGGCTCCCGCCGGCGAGTGGGCCCGGGCCGATCCGGGTATACGGTTGGCGACGACAAAGGGAGGCGGCATGAAAGCCCAGGAGTTCGTGGGTCAGGCGAAGGACGTCCTGACGGTCAAGCGGGTGTTCGGCGACCCCTACGAGAAGAACGGGGTCACGGTCATTCCGGCGGCCGCGGTCCGGGGGGCCGGGGGCGGCGGTTCGGGAGAGGGCCCCGACGGCGAGGGCGGCAGCGGCTCGGGTGGAGGTTTCGGGCTGACCGGACGCCCTGTGGGCGCCTACGTCATCAAGGACGGCGTGGTGACCTGGCAGCCCGCGGTCGACCTCACGCGGGTCATCCTCGGGGGCCAGGTCCTGGCGGTGGTGATGATGCTGGTGCTGCGCTCGATGCGCAAGACGCGGGCCAAGGTGAAGAGGGCCAAGATCCGCAAGGGGGGCTGAGATCGGGCGGCCCATCAGGAGGCGCGGAGCGTGCTTCGCGCCTCCTGATGAAGTCCCCTCCCCAGCGGCCTTCGAACACCTAGTTGTTCGCCGCCGGAGGCACTTGTCCTGCCTGGGTTCCCGTCAGGACCCCCAGAGGTCCACCTTCGGCCCCCCGTCCGGACCGCCGCCCGCGGCCCGGCGGCGCATCTGCTTTGCGAACGGGTAGTAGTCGCGGACCTCCACCACGATCGGCATCGGCATCGCGTATCCGGACAGCAGGACCTGCTTTTTCGGCTCGAGGTTGTTGATCAGGACCTTCTGGGCCCCCGCGTCGGGCACCCCGGACAGCACCGCCGCCTGGTCCCGGTCGTCGTCCAGAGCGGCGATCACGCGGGTGCCGAGCTGGGAGGCAACCTCCTCGTCGATGCCCGACGGACGCTGGTCCACCACGAGAAGCGACACGTTGTACTTGCGCATCTCGCGCGCGATCGTCCCGAAGATGGTCTGGCCGGCGGCCTCCGGAGACAGAAACTTGTGCGCCTCCTCCAGCGTGATGATCAGCTGCGGCGGGTGCCCGATGACCCCGTCGGCCGACGCCTTCTCCTTGGCCTCCTGCCACACCCCGTGGATGCGGCGCGTGAGAATCGACGAGACGAGCATGTAGGCCAGGAAGCTTGTCTGGCGGCCGAACTCGATGACCACGTGGCGGCGGGCCAGAAGGGCGTCCACCACCCGCTTGGCGGAGTTGTCGGTGGTCTGAGCCCGGACGAAAGGCAGCTTCGCCAGCTTTTTGAGGTTTCGCGCCAGCGCCTTGACCGACTGCTCCTGGACCGGAAGCCTCTGGTCCACGATGGCGTCGGACAGGTCCCCGGACTCCTGCAGTTCCAGAAGCTGCGATAGCCAGTCGCTCCCCCACCGCTCCGACAGGGTCTCCATGTCCCGCAGCTGAGCGTCGGTCAGGCCCAGCTCGGAGCGCAGAAGCCGCAGGTCCCCGGACTCGATGTCCCTCAGTGCGACCTGGACCTCGTAGTCGGGAGTGACGCTGCGCCGGCGCGAGGAGTCGGGGTCCACCGAGAAGATCAGCACGCGCTGTCCGAACATCTCCTTGAGGGCCGGGGCCTTTTTGCGGGTCTCCTCGTCCTCCGACCACATGCCGTACTCGTTGTGCATGTCGAACACCAGAACCGAGGCCAGGTCGGACTGGATCACCCCGGCCAGCAGCATCCGCGTGAGAAACGACTTGCCGGTGCCCGTCTTGCCGAACACGGCGTTGGAGCGCTCCACGAACCGCTCGAGGTTCACGCAGACCTCGGAGGTCATCTCCAGTGGGGTGCCGATCGGCAGATGCGTCTCGTCCTCACT
>DATLNZ010000040.1 GCA_035536535.1 Actinomycetota bacterium
TCGGCAACTTGTACGCGGCGCAGCTTTTCGAGGCGGCGCTGGAGGCGATCCCGAACCTTTACGACCAGTTCGAGGGCGGCGAGTTCGGCGCGCTCAAGGAGTGGCTCAACCGCAACGTCCACGCGCACGGACAGCGCCACCGGCCTGAAGAACTGTGTGAGGTGGCCACGGGCAAGCGTCTGAGCGCCGACCCGCTGCTGCGTCATCTCGAGTCGAAGCTCCGCCCTCTCTACGGCGCCTGAAGCGCGCGGTCGGAGACCCGCACCACCACAAAGGCAGCATCGTCGTGCATCGCGTCCGAGCCGAACGCCTCGTCGATGGCCTGCGCCACCGACTCCGCACTCTGTCCGGCCAGACGGGCAAGAAGCTCCTGAAGCGCCAGATCGTCGGCCGTTCCGTGACCCCCGATGGCCTCCTGGAGGCCATCGGTGAACATCACGAGCAGGTCGCCGGGCGCAAGGTCCAAAGCCACGTCGTGGAATGTCTCCTCGGCCCGCCAACCGACGATCGGAGCAGTCGCGCCCACCCGGGCGACCGGACCCCGGGCAGGAACGACGATGGGATGAGGGTGCCCGCCGAGGGACAGCGTCACCTCCGCTCCCGAATCGTTGGGGACCAAGTGCGCATAGGCGATGGTGAGGTATCTGTCGGTGCCCTCTGTCGCGCCGGCCACTATGTGGTTCAGCCGCTGCAGCACCTCCGAGGGGGGCCGGGCCTCAAGGCTCGTGGTGCGCAGGGTCCAGCGCGCGGCCCCCGTCAGCGCCGCGGCCTTGGCTCCCTTGCCGCACACGTCCCCGACCACCACAGCACACCCTGAGTCGAACTTGATCACGTCGTAGAAGTCGCCGCCGACCCGGTCACGAGCGGCCACGTGGTAGCGGCTGGCGAACTCCAGGCCTTCCACCGAAGGCAACGTCGGGGGAAGCAGCGACTCCTGGAGCGTGACCGCGACGTCTTCGGCCGTGCGGCGCAGCTCTGACTCCAGAGCCACCGACAGCCGCGCCGAAAGCCGAAGCTCGAGCTCGTCCATCACGATGGCCGCCAGGTCCTCCAGGTTCGCCAATTCCTGTTCGGACACCTCGCGCGGCTCCCGGTCGATAACGCACAGCGTCCCCAGGTTGTAGCCGTCGTGGGTCTTCAGAGGCACGCCCAGGTAGAACCGGAGGCCGAAATCGCCGGCGACCAGGGGATTGGACAGCGTTCGCGGGTCCACCGAGGCGTCGTTGACAAGCCAGGGGCGGTCCTGAAGGATCGCCGACGCGCAGAGGCCGGGTTCGCGGCCGATCTGTTCGACATCCAGCCCGTGGTGGGACTTAAACCAGATGCGATCGGAGTCCACGATGCTCACGATCGCGATCGGCACGTCCATCAGCCGGGCGGCCAGCTCGGTGATCCTGTCGAAGGATCCGTCCGGGGGCGTGTCCAGCACGTCGTATCGCCGGACGGCCGCCAGCCGTTCGGACTCGACAGCGGTGTCCAACTTCACGAGATCCTCCAGCGTCTCGCCTGTCGATCCCCCGCTCCGCCCACGCGGACGTGCGATGGAACGCCGAGTCCGGGGCCCACGAACATACCCATTCTACGTGCGTTTCGAACTGTGAAACGGTTCCTGGAGCGGACGCCGAACCGGCCCCTCGGCCTACTCAGGAGCGCCTTCGCCGGCTTTCGGGTCCCGGGAGCTCGGGCAGGGGGTCGAACAGGAACAGCCACGCCAGGTTGACCCCCAAAAACACGAAGATCGACACCAGGATCCCCTCCACCTCCAACGGACGCAGCCCCACACCCACCATTGCCACCGACTTGGGGAACACGGCGACCACCGCGATCAGCGAATAGAGGACGACCATCGCCAACAGCACCAGGCGGCCGGCTCCCCCGCCCGGGCTGCGCTCTGTGTCCCCAGCCAGAAGAGCGGCCGTCGAGACAGCTCCGAGGGCCCCCGCGAGTCCGAAGCCCACGTTCCACACCACCGTCACCCGAACCGCCAGGAGCGACACGAGGCTCATCACGCCGGGCAGCAGGAACGACAACGCGATCTGACGCGCCATCCTTCGGCGCGAGCGGTCGGCGCCCCACTCCTCGCGGCGAAGGGTCGCCACCGCCCACCAGAGCCCGAGCAGGGTGAAAGACAGCCCGGAGACCGCGGAGTAGAACTCCTTGAGGATCATTGGTCCGGCTCGAATCGGGCCGTGAAATGACGCAGCATCGGCGGCTGCCACACGATCCGGTACCCGGGAAGCGACTCGGCCGCCTTTGCCACCTGCATCACCACCTCCGCGACGTAATCGATGTGCGACTGCGTGTAGACCCGGCGAGGGATCGTCAGTCGGACAAGCTCCATCGCCGCCGGCTCCTCGGCCCCCCCGGGGCCCGGACGTCCGAACATCACGCTGCCTATCTCCACGGACCTGATCCCGCCGACGCGGTACAGCTCGACCGCCAGCGACTGTCCCGGATACCGCGACGGCGGGATGTGCGGCAGCAGCCGGCCTGCGTCCAGGTAGACCGCGTGGCCCCCGGGCGGACTGACGGCCGGGACGCCCGCGGATGTCACCTTTTCCCACAGGTACTCGATGCTGCGGATGCGATAGCGAAGGTAGTCCGGCTCCAGGACCTCGGTCAGTCCGACGGCGATGGCCTCCAGGTCGTAGCCGGCCAGTCCCCCGTACGTCGGAAAGCCCTCGGTGAGCACGAGGTTGGTTCGGCAGCGGGCCGCGAGCTCGTCGTTGTTCATGGCCAGAAAGCCGCCGATGTTGGCCAAACCGTCCTTTTTCGCGCTGAACGTCGCACCGTCGGCGAGCGAGAACATCTCGCGGGCGATGTCCACGGGGGCCCGGCCTTCCTGTCCCGGCTCCCGCTGGCTGATGAACCAGGCGTTCTCGGCGAACCGGCACGCGTCCAGGAACAGCGGGACGCCGTGGCGGTCGCACAGCTGACGGGTCTCGCGGATGTTCTTCAGGGACACCGGCTGTCCGCCGCCGGAGTTGTTGGTGACGGTGAGCATCACCAGCGGGACGTTGCCCACCCGCAGCGTCTGCTCCAAACGGTCCAGGTCGATGTTGCCCTTGAACGGGTGAAGCGACGATGGCTGCCGCCCCTCCTCGATCACCAGGTCCAACGCCTGGGCCCCCGTGTGCTCGACGTTGGCCCGGGTCGTGTCGAAGTGGGTGTTGTTGCAGACAACCTGTCCGGCCGCGGCAGTCTCCGTGAACAGGATTCTCTCGGCGGCGCGCCCCTGGTGGGTCGGGATCACGTGCTCAAAGCCGGTTATGTCCTTGACGGCGGCCTCAAAGCGGAAAAAGGACGGCGACCCCGCGTAGGCCTCGTTGCCGCGAAGCATCCCCGCCCACTGCTCGGACGACATGGCGCCGGTGCCTGAGTCGGTCAACAGGTCGATCAGCACCATGTCGGCGTGCAGCGCGAACAGGTTGTAGCCGGCGGCCTCCAGAGCCTCCTCGCGCTGGTCGCGTGTGGTGAACCGGATCGGCTCGACGCTTTTTATCCGGAACGGCTCGATGATCGTGCGGAACTCCTGCGGCATCCGATCATCCTGACCGCGCCGAGGCACGAAAGACCAACCGGGACGTGTCGGCTAGACCCGCTCGGGCTCCTCGGCCCACAGGTGCCGCATCTCCTCGGACCGCTCCAGGAGGTCGTCGAGCGAGCCGGTGGCCTCCACCGCGCCGTCGCGCAGGACCACGATCCGGTCGGCTCGACGCAGCGCTGCCCGCCGGTGCGACACGACCAGGCAGGTGGCCTCCCCGGACGCGAACACGCGCTCCCACAGGCGCGCCTCGGTCTCCACGACCAGCGCGCTGGACAGGTCGTCGAAGACCAGCAGCTCCGGGTCCCGGACGAACATCCGCGCGGCGGCCGTCCGCTGCACCTGGCCGCCGGACAGACGCACCCCGCGGGGGCCGATGACCGTCTGCAGCCCCGCTTGCATCCCGGCGACATCGTCTTCGAACACCGCCTGCTGCACGGCCGCGCCGACATCGGCCATCTCCTCGGGGATGCCCATGTTGATGTTGTCAAGCAGCGTCTCGCTGAAAAGCCTCGGCACCTGGGGCGTGTACGCCGCCCGTGGTGGAACGAAAAAGGACATGGGGTCGCCGACGACCTCGCCGTTCCACAAAACCAGACCCGAATCGGCCTCCACGAGGCCCAGCAACGTCCGCAGCAGGGTCGTCTTGCCGGACCCGATGCGCCCGGTGATCACGACGAAGTCACCGCGGCGAACGTCCATGGACACATCCCGGATGCCGCGTCCCGAGTCCAGGTGCAGCTTTGTGAGACCGTGCACCTCGAGCGACTCGAGCCTGTGCTCCTTGGACTTCGCCACAAAAGGCACCGGAGGCTCGTGCGCGCCGGTGAGGTAGACGGGATTGTGCCGGACCAGCTCCTCCGGCGCGGCCGTTCCGGCCATTCGGAGCATCCGCTGCGCGTTGACCACGGACTGCTTGGACCGGGCGATCAGGCGGCCCAGCCACCTCGGCAGCCGCGTGAGGTTGTTGATGTACATCGTGAACAGCACAAAGTCACCCACCGAGAAATCCCCGCGGCGCATCCGCGACGCAGACAGCAGCAGGACCAGCCCGATGCAGATGTTCACCAGGTTGGCGTTGGCGGAGTCGGTGAGCTCGACGAGCAGACGGTCCCTCAGGGAAGCCACACGGCGGGCCTCGCCCAGCTCGCGGAACCTGCGGATCACTCCGCGTTCGGCTCCCGCGAGCTTGACCGCCTGGACGGCCCCGAACGTCTCACCGATGAACCCGGTCACGGCAGAGGTCGTGCGCCTGCTGGCGCGCCGGTTCTCCTTGATGCGCGGCGCCATCGCGTGCAGGATGATCAGGATCAGCCCGAGGGGCGCCACGCCCACCAGAGTCATAAGAGGGTCGATGCGGGCCATGATCACGACGGCGACGGACGAAAACAACACCGCCCCGCTGACGTCGATCCACAGATCGATAAACCACACGAACTCCTCGACGTCGTCCCGGAACCGGCTGATGGCCTCTCCGGGCGAGTCCGGCACGCTGCCGCGCCCCGGCCCCCGGACGATGCGCGAGAGCAGGTTGGTGCGCATCAGGGTCATGAACACGTGCCACGTGAAGGTCCATACGACGGCGGCAAAGAAGAAGACCGCCGCGCGCGCGAGGTTGAAGCCGAACAGGACCGAAATCGGCAGCCAGGGGATCTGCTCTACCCCCGCCCCTTTCGTCAGCGAGTCGATGACGTTCTTGGACAGCAGGCCGAACACGATCGGCGCCGCCACAAAGCCCATCCACAGCAGGGCGCTGACGGCGAACAACCCCGGCCTGTAACGGACGAGCTTCGCCGCCAGGCGCCATGAGCTGACGTTGGGCTCGGTGTCGATCTGCCGGGCGCTCACGCGAGCACCTCCTCGATGCCGGCAGCCAGAAGCGATGAGAACCTGGAGGTGCGGTCCGAAGCCAGCTGCTCTCGAGGTCCGTGCTCGACCACACGTCCCTGGTCCAGGATCAGGATCGAGTCCGCGCGGTGAACCGTCCTGAGCCGGTGCGCGATCAGGATTCCCGTCCGCCCCTCGAGCAGCCTGTCCACGGCGTGCTCGAGCACGGCCTCCGTCGCCGGATCCAGACGCGAGGTCGCCTCGTCCAGAATCACCAGGCCCGGGTCGCGCAGAAACACTCGCGCGAAGGCGAGTAGCTGCGCCTCACCGGCGGACAGCCCGCCGCCGCCCGACGCCAGCTCCGAGTCCAGCCCCTGGGGAAGGCCCCCGAGCCAGTTGCCCAGCCCCAGCTCTTGCAGCACGGACGTGATGCGTCCGTCATCAAATCCGTCTTCGAACAGCGTGAGGTTGTCCCGGACGGTTCCCTGGAAGAGCTGGACGTCCTGGGTCACCACACCGACCCGCTTGCGCAGTTCCGACATGTTCGCCTCCCGCAGGTCGACGCCGGCGAGTCGGATCGAGCCGGCCCTCACGTCGTACAGCCGCAGGATCAGCCGTCCGATGGTGGTCTTGCCGCTGCCCGTCCGACCAAGAACCCCCAGGACCTCGCCCGGCCGAAGCGACAGGGTCAGGTCGTGCAGCACCGCCACGTCGTCGTCGGGGTAGGCGAAGCCCACCCGCTCAAAGGTCACCCCGAGCGGCCCCGCCTCGGGAACCCCCGAGGAGCCGTCCCGCATGGCCGACGACAACCCGAACATCTCCTGGATCCGCACGATCCCGGCCCCGGCCTTCTGGAACTCCTTCACCTGCGCACCGATGGTCATCAGGGGGTCGTCCAGCATCCCGAAGTACTGGAACAGCAGGACCACCGTGCCGGGGGAGATCCGTCCCCGCAGGTACAGCCAGGCGCTCAGCGCGAGGATCATCGCAAGACCCGACCCGTACAGGACCGACGAAGACACCCAGATCATCACCCCGGTCTTCTCGGCCTTCACGGCGCGGCCGACCAGGTCGCGGCTGACGCGGGCGAAGCCGCGCATGACGTGGTGGCCGGCGCCGTTGGCGCGGACGTCGTCGACCCCCGACAGCCGCTCCTCCAGGAACCCGAACAGGTTGGCGCTGGACTCCCTCTGCGCCGTCGAGTCGGGGACGGCGATTCGCCGCAGCTTGGTCATGACCAGCAGGCTCACGAGCGCGAACACGGTCATGACCGTGCCCATCAGCGCACTTTCCCGGAAGGTCAGGGCCAGAATCCCAATCATCAGCAGCCCGCTGCCCAGGATCTGGATCACGAACATCGAAAAGAAGTTGGACAGCGCCGTGATGTCGCCGTCCACGCGCTCGATCATCTCGCCGGGGGTGTGGGTGTTGTGCCAGGCGATGTCGAGTCCGAGCGCGTGGGCGGCCACGTCCGAACGCAGGTTGTTCGTCGTCCGCCACCCGACCTGCTCGCTGACGTAGGTGGTGGCGACCGAGATCAACTGCGCCGCCACCGACACGACCAAAAACCACACCGCCAGCCGCAGCAGCCCGTCCATGGGCGCCTTGTCCAACGCACCGTCGATGAACTTGCGGATGATCTGTGGAGTGGCAAGGGGCAGGGCGATGCTGGCCAGAAGCAGGACGGCGAGCAGGGTCGCCCGTCGCCGCTCGGGGCGCAGGTAGCGCAGGAGTATGGACTTGCTCGACGTTGCTTCGGCCACGGTGCTCCATTTGGTCGTGGCCGGCGACTGCCGCGGGGGCCGGATGTTCCCTCTGAAAGGGGCCCGGACCGGGGCGCGCGGAGGCGCCAGCCAGTTGGCTTGTGTCTGCGACGCCCGCTCCGCCGGCGGCCACTGAAGGTGCGTGGCCTGCCGAGCGGGGAATGATAGCACCGTCTCGGCAATTTCGTGACGATTTTCGTTCCCGGCCCGTGGCAAGATCGGGATCATGACCGGCACCACGGCTCCCCAGCGGGTCGACCTGCCCGGCTCCGGAGAAGACCACGCCCCAGACCGGCCGTGGGTGGTCATCGTCTGGAACGACCCCATCAACCTGATGTCGTACGTGACCTGGGTGTTCCAGCGCCTGTTCGGCTACCCGTTGGAGAAGGCCACCGAGCTCATGCTCGACGTCCACGAGCGGGGCCGGGCCGTGGTCTCCACGGGGGCCCGCGAAAAGGCCGAGCACGACGTCTTCCGCCTCCACGCCCACGGCCTGTGGGCGACCATGCAGCAGGACTAGGCCCAGCGTTATGGACCGTGCGGAGATACAGCTCGACCAGCGCGAGGCCGGGATCCTTCGCGGCCTGATCGAGGAGATGCGGGCGCTGCTCTCCCCTGGAAGCGTCGCGTTGGCCCGCGACCAGCCGGCGCCGGACCCCGTCCTGGAGCGCCTTTTCCCAGATGCCTCCCCGGACCCGGACGCGGCTCTGGAGTTCACGCGCCTGGTGGGGGCCGAGCTTCACGCCCACAAGCTCCAGGTACTCTCACGGGCGAGCGAGCTCCTGGGGGAGCGGGGGCCGGTCCGACTCGAGCTGGAGGGTGAGGACCTGACCAGCTGGCTGACGCTGCTGACCGACCTGCGGCTGGCCATCGGCACCAGGCTCGGGGTGGACGAAGCCGCGATGGAGGCCGACCTCGACCGGGACGACCCGAAGGCCGGGGCGATGTCGGTGGTTCACTGGCTCGGATGGGTCCAGGAGCGGACCCTGCGGCAGGTGACCGGTTGACGAAGGCGCGACCGGGCCGCAAACTTGGCCGTTCGTCCCACCGGGGAGGCGGCGTCATGGGCATGGTCATGGTGAGGGTCCGTGGAAGCCTCACGGTCCCCGCGCACCGGGCAGCACCTGCTTCGCAGCGGCTCGCTGGCCGCGCAGCTGGTCTGTAGCTCCGGAATCGACTGCAGCCACCTCGTCTTCGAGATAGGCGCCGGCACCGGCGTGCTCACGGAAGCGCTGGCCGCCCGCGCTCGGCGGGTCGTCGCGGTGGAGCTGGAACCCCGCCTTGCCTCCCGCCTGTCGGAGAGGCTGACCGGCGACGACCGGGTCGAGGTCCGGGTGGGGGACGTGCTGTGCGAGCCGCTGCCGGACGAGCCGTTTCGCGCTGCCGGAAACGTCCCTTTTCACCTGACGACGCGAATCCTTCACCGCCTGCTGGACGACCCCGCCACTCCCCTGCTGCGAGCGGACCTGATCGTGCAGTGGGAGGCGGCGGTCAAACGCGTCGCGCCGCGCCACTCCAACTTGCTGTCCGTGGCCTGGGGGGCCTGGTACGACTTCGAGATCGTGCGCCGGCTGCCGTCGTCCTGCTTCCGGCCCCCTCCCTCGGTGGACGCCGCCCACCTGGCCATCTCCCGGCGTCCGGTCCCGCTGCTCGCGGCGCGCGACCGTGACGCATTCGTGACGCTTCTGCGGCGCGGCTTCACGCCGTCGTGCGGTCCGCTCCACCGGGAGCTCTCCGGCCTGCTGAGCCACACTCAGATGAAGCGGCTGGCGTCCGACCTGGGCTTTGCGCCCGAGGCCCGGGCGATCGACCTGCGGCCTGCTCAGTGGGCCGCGCTGTTCGAGTTCCTCCGGAAGGCCGGAAGTTCCGGGCCCCGGTCCACTCCCGCTAGGACCGCTCGTCGAACACGCGGATGGCGGCATCCTGTCCCGAGAGCATGAGTGCGCGGTGTCTTCGCCACCCGCGCAGCGCCCCGGCGATGTGTGGGTACCACTCGGCGACGAACTCGGGGTCGGCCCCTTGGAGCATGTGGACCCAGTCAAGAGCCCGCACGACGTGAGCCGTCCAGCAGGCGAGGTCGAATGTCCTCCGTAGAGGGCCGGCAGGGACGTGTCTGGTCCAGGCAGTCAGGTACGCGTCACGCAGCCGCGCCGCGGCCGACGGCCGGGAGGCGGCGGGGAGATCCGAGAGCCCCAGCCGGTAGGTGACCATCAGCGAGCCGAACGGGTGCGTGACGCTGGCATCTCCCCAGTCGCACAGCCTGAACCCCTCGCCGGCCACCAGGACGTTGCTCGCGTGCAGATCTCCGTGGTCCAGCGAAGACGAGTAGGCAGAAGCAGCCAGCTCCTCGCAGCACCGCTCGAATTCGGGAAGGAGCGCGTACATCTCCGACTTCTCCTCCGACTCCAGCGCCAGCTTGGCCCCGTCGACCATGTCCCCGCCCAGCAGTTGCCTGAGCAGGTCCGGCAGGACGGCTGCACGGCGGTCCGGAACCCCGCGGGCGACCAGACTGTCCGCCTCGGCGCAGAGGGCGAACTGCATCTCCACGTACGGGTCCATGACCCGCTCCAGGACCCCAGCCTGCTCGTCGGGCGGTACGACCTCCCTCAGCGGTCGCCCTGCGTCGGTCATCAGCATCCAGGCCCGCGCCTCATCGATGGCGAGCACGGTCGGCACGCGGTCGCCCCACCGCTTGGCCAGGTCCTGCACCAGACCGGGCTCGTGCCGGCCCCCGAGACCCTCGGCCTTGAAGAAGAGGGTTTCCTCGGAGCAAATGACCCGGAACACCGCCGACCAGGGCATCTCCCGGAGAGATTCCACGCCGTCAACGCGGCCGAGGCCGGCATCGGACACGACCCCGGCTACCCACGGCCTCCACGCCTCCAGCCAGGCGTCCCGGCCGGCGTTGAGCCAGGGAGAGATCACGAAGCCGCCAGTGTCGGGGGCAGAGGCTCCGCGTGAACCACCGTCAGTCGCTGCGTCGGGCGCGTCAGCGCCACATACAGAGAACGCAGTCCACCGGACGACGTTACGGCGATACGCGCCGGCTCGACGACCACCACGGAATCGAACTCCAGGCCCTTGGCCTCGTCGGCCGTCAGGACCGAGATCGTCTCGCTCGGCCCGATTGCTGAGGCGATGTTGCGCGCCATCCCCACGGGGGCGATGACCGCCACGGTGCCGTCCCCGACCTCCGACTGCTCTTCCCGCGCGACCCGGACCGCTTCCTCGGCCGCATCCTGCGCGGCAAGGAACACCGGCTCGAACCCGGTTTCCCGGACGGCACGCGGCGGCCGCACACCCGGCTGCGTCGCCGACAGCACCCGCTCGGCCACCGCCATGATCTGAGCGGGGGTCCGATAGTTGATGGTCAGCTCGACCTCGCTCGCCGGCCCGGACCCCGCCCACCCGGCCACCTCGTGCCAAGTCTGGGGCTGCAGCGGTCCACCGGCCTGAGCCAGGTCACCCAGCAGCGTCATCGATCGCGATGGGCACCTTCGTTGGATCATCCGCCACTGCATCGGGGACAGGTCCTGGGCCTCGTCCACGAGCACGTGTCCGAAGGTCTCGCGCTCCCGGTCCGGCGGCTCCCACTCCTCGTCGCGCATGCGGTCCACCATGCGCTGCGCGACTTCCCGGCGCATGAGGGGGTCCATCATTCCGGGCGCGTCCGGCGAGCCGCGGAACGAGGCCGCGGACGCGAGGTCCTCCACCATCTCCTCGGCGGCCCACTCGTCGCTTTCCCGCTCCGGCTTTCTACGCGACCTGGCCCCCGGGACCGTCCCCAGCAGGACCGCGGCCTCGTCCAGCAGCGGCGCATCGTGCACCGTCCAGCCCCGGTGCTCCTCACGACGAAGCAGCTCCCGTTCGCGGTCGCTCAGGACTTCCTGCGACGCACTCAGGGCCGATTCGCCGGACAGAAGGCCCGACACGAGCCGACCGGGAGTCATCACCGGCCACATCAGGTCGACGACTCTGCCGAAGTCGCTGCCGCTCAGCAATTCCCGCTTGAACGCGGCCCTAGGGTACGAGCCGGTGTCGTCGCCCGTCCGAGCCTGCCACTCCCGGACCCACTGCCGCATCAGATGGTCGACCACCAGGTCCTCCATCTCGGGACGGTTTTCGTTGTGGGGGCCGGGCAGCTTCGATACCAGCGAAACCATCGCGCGGCTGTCGGCAGGCGTGATCGTCAGCCGGAACCCGTCCAGTCGCAGAGGCGATGTCTCGTCCAGCTTCAGCGTCTCCGGCTGGACCAACGGACGACTGAGCCCCGCCACCGCGTTCTTCGTCACCACAGCCATCCTCGAGTCGCCCTTGATCCGCGCCACCTCGGGCTCGTCGATCGCAGTCACCTCGAACCCCGACA
>DATLNZ010000041.1 GCA_035536535.1 Actinomycetota bacterium
CGCTCACGTGCCGGCCGCGGCGCCGCCCGTCCCCGCCTGGCCGGACCGGTCGGCTGCCTGCTCGCCGACCCGCCGCGCGAACAGCATCCGGCCGGTGGACATCTGCAGGATGCTCATGACCTCGACCTCCACCGACGTCCCCAGCAGCGCAGAAGCCCTCTCGACGACCACCATCGTGCCGTCGTCGAGGTAGCCGACGGCCTGTCCGGCGTCGCGACCCTCTTTGATGAGCTGCACGGAGGTCCGCTCTCCCGGCAGGACTGGGGGCCGGAGCATCTCGGTGAGGGCGTGCAGATTCAGGACCGTCAAACCCTGAAGCTCCGCCGCCTTGCCGAGGTTGGAGTCCGACGTCACCAGTGGCAGCCCCCGGCGCCTGGCCACCACGAGGAGCTTGGCGTCGGGTTCCGTCGTCCCCGCCGGGTCTTCGTCCAGGACCCTCACCGTCGCGCCCGCCTCTCGCAGCGAGGTCAGCACGTCCAGTCCCCGCTGCCCGCGCCTGCGGCGGATCGGATCGTTTGAGTCGGCGATTCCCTGAAGCTCCCAGATGATGAACGTCGGGACCCACAGCGGCGACGGCAGGAGCCCGGACTTCCACAGCTGCAGGATCCGGCCGTCAATGGCCGCCGAGGCGTCGAGAAGGCACCCGCCCGTTGGCCCCTCGACAGACGCGGCCACCCCCATGACCCCGAAGAGCTCATGGCGCTTGCGGGAGGCAAATCGGGAGCCAAAAGCGGCGGATATCACCAGCACCAGGGCGACGATCGGGTAGCTGACGACGGGCGAGGCCACGAAAGCCAGCACCGGCCAGGACACGAGGGCCCCCATCACCAGCCCGACCAGCAGCCCAACCGTGGAGGCAAGGACTTCGGTGGCGTGTCGCTCGGCCAGTCGCTGCTCGACAAAGGCCATCGCCCGGTCCACGCCGCGGGCGACCATTCCCCCGCCGATGTAGCCCAGTCCGGCTCCGATCGCCGTGACCAGAAAGGCTGCCGTCTCGGGGTTGTCCACCGGGAGCACGGACGAGCCGCGGCTGCGTCCGAGCTGATAGGCGCCCGCCGTGAAGGAAAGCACGACGATCAGCCGGATCGCCTCGATGACCATGACCTTCCCCCTGTCCGGCGGGTGGGCAAGGCCGCGTGCGTGACCCGTCCGGCTGAAGGCCGGCGGGACAGCCGCTACTTGAGGGCCTTCTCCAGGACCGCCTCGGCCTCCTCGGCCTCGACGGACAGGGCAACGGCGATCTCGCCCGTCAGGATCTGGCGCGCACGGTTGAGCATGCGCTTTTCGCCCGTGGAAAGGCCCTTCTGGCGCTCGCGGATGCTCAGGTTACGAACGACCTCAGCCACCAGCTGGACGTCGCCGGACTTGAGCTTTTCGGAGTTGGCCTTGAACCGGCGGGACCAGTTCTCGGCGTTGTCGGTGACCTCGTTGCGCTTCAGCACCTTCAGCACGCCGTCGACCTGGTTGCGGTCGATCAGGTTCCGGATGCCGACCTCCTCGCAGGACGCGGCCGGCACCATGAGGGTGAGGTCGCCGGCATCCAGCTTGAGGACCAGGTACTGGCGGCATTCGCCCAGGACGTCTTTGTCCTCGATGCGCTCGATCGTGGCGACGCCGTGGTGGGGGTAGACGACCTGATCGCCGATCTTGTACGCCTTGCCACGCTTTTTGGTCGCCATCCTAGGCATAGTACCATCCTCTGAGTCGGCCCGGGGGCCTGCTCCGGGCGGCTGTCCCGGTGGGTTCCCCGGTCTGACCTGCGATGTCAGGTATTCGACGCGCGGGCGGCTGTTCCCTGCAAGGGGTTGCGCAACCCGGTCAATTCGGACGTCCCGAGGGAGTCCAGGAGGTCCCGGACGTGGCGCACCCGGTGCAGTGTCATACCCGCAGGCGCCTCGGCTGAGGTGTTCCACGGGATGACCGCCCGCCTGAACCCGGCCGCCGCCGCCTCGGCCAAGCGCCGGTCCGCCGATGCCGCCTGCCGGACCTCACCGGCCAGGCCCACCTCGCCGAAGGCCACCAGGTCGTCCGGAAGCGCCGCCCCGCTCCAGGCGGAAAGCAGCGCACAGACGACGGCGAGGTCCGCCGCCGGCTCGGTGATGCTGATCCCGCCCACGGCGGAGACATAGACGTCGTGCTCCGACAGCGGCAGGTCGAGCCGCCTCTGCAGGACGGCGACCAGCAGCGGCAGCCGCGAGGAGTCCACCCCGATGGCGGTCCGGCGGGCCATCTGCCGGCCCGCGGGAGCCACCAGGCCCTGTATCTCCAGCAAAAAGGCCCGGCGGCCCTCGACAAAGGCCCCCAGGACGCTGCCCGGCAGGCCCGGGCAGCGGTCGGCCAGAAGGTAGGAGGTGGCGTCGCGGATTCCGGCCAGGCCCCGCCCGGTCATCTCAAAGAACCCGGCCTCCTGGGTGGAGCCGAAGCGGTTCTTCAGTGCCCGCAGGACCCGGACGCCGTCGCCGCGGTCGCCTTCAAACGCGCAGACGACGTCCACCAGGTGCTCGAGCACACGCGGTCCGGCCACCGACCCGTCCTTGGTGACGTGTCCGACCAGCACCAGGGTCGTCCCCCGGTCGCGGGCCGCCCGGGCCAGGCGCGACCCGCACTCCCGGACCTGGGCAACCGAACCGGGGGCCGACGGGATCGCCGGGTCATAAAGCGTCTGGACCGAGTCCACCACCACGAGGTCCGGCCCGGACTCCACGGCCGCAAGGACGGCCGGCAGGGACGGGTCCGCCAGCGTCCTGATTCGCTCCGACCGCCCGTCCAGGCGTCCGGCCCGGGCCGCCACCTGTGTAGGCGACTCCTCGCCGCACACAAGCAGGACGTCGGTGTGGGTCGCCATTAGCATCGCCGCCTGCAGCGTCAGAGTGGACTTCCCTATCCCCGGCTCCCCCGCCAGCAGCAAGACCGAGCCCCGAACCAGGCCTCCCCCCAGCACCCGATCCGCCTCCTCCAACCCGGTGGACAGCCGTCCGCAAGCGGTTTCGTCCAGGGGCGGCAGCGGTTGGAGGTCAGGAGCCGGACCGTTGGCCGAGGGCTCACGGCTCTCCAGCTCCTCGACGACCGATCCCCACTCGCCGCACTCCGGACAGCGGCCCACCCACCGGGGGGTCCGGGCACCGCAGGACTGGCATGTCGCGACGGATCTGGTCTTCACGGCCCGGGCAGTCTATGGACGACCTCGGACACTTCGATCCGAGCGGGGGACTTCGGATCCCATCAGCTCCCCCGCTCCCGCCGCGTCTGACAAACTTGGCATTCGCGAACCGCGAACCCCTAAGGAGCCCTATGAGAAAGCCCGTGCTCGTGTCCCTGCTGGTACTGGCCCTGCTGATGTCCGCCTGCGGCAAGGGCGACGACGGACGGAAGGACGGGGGCGGGCCGGCGGCTTCGGGAGCGTCGGAGACCGCCGGGCCCGATGAGACCGAGGCTGCCGATGAGACCGCGCCGGCGGCGACGGCAGGCAAGGCCGGCGGGACGGCTGCTCCGGCCCGCACGGGGGCCAAGTCAGGCAGCGCCGGCCAGGGGGCGCCGGTGCCGGCGGCACCGGCCAACGGAGTCAACCGCCCCAGGATCGGATCCTACGTCTACGCGCTGAGCGGGTTTGCCCAGGACCCGTTGAGCACCCAGCCCAAGGAATACCCGGCAGGCTCGGAGGCGACGATCGAGTTGTCCGCCAACGGCAACGAGTACACGGGCCGGCAGACCACAAGCCAGGGCGGCGGGTCCGGGACGCAGGTCTTCCGGTGGGAGGCTACAAGCGTGCTGTTGTCACTTATCCGGTTTGAAGGCCAGGGCCAGCGGCTTGAGTGCGCACTGAACCCCCCGGCGCCCATCCTGCGGATTCCGTTGCGCAAGGAGGCTTATCCCGCCCACACGGCCACGGGGGAGAACTGCCGCTTTACGTTCAACATCAGCGTCGTGGGCCAGGAGGACGTTGCCGACTCGAGCGGCAAGACCTGGAAGACGTGGCGGCTGGAGCAGAAGACCGACTACCAGATGGGCGGCGTGACCGGGACGATCCGTGGGCCGGTGTGGTTCTCGCCGGACCTCGGCACCTCCGTCAAGGAGGATCAGACAAACGACGCGACCTTCTCCGACGCCGGCCAGAGCCTCGTGTTGAAAAGCCGCGACGTC
This sequence comes from Actinomycetota bacterium, assembly GCA_035536535.1. NCBI lineage: Bacteria > Bacillati > Actinomycetota > Actinomycetota bacterium. The sequence continues at coordinate 4,141 of DATLNZ010000041.1, forward strand.
CTACTCCTGAAGCGCCACCCCTAAGCAGGAGCACGAGGGGCTGGGCACCGGGGGTCGCGGCTACAGGCCCAGCAGCGACTTCGCTATGAGCAGGTAGATCGCCAGGCCGGTTGCGTCCACCAGCGTCGTGATCAGCGGCGCGGACACCAGGGCCGGGTCGATTTTGAACCTCTGCGCGACCAGCGGTATGAGGGCGCCGATCGTGTTCGCCCACGTGCAAATGACGACGACGGAGAGCCCGACCACTACCGACAGGCGCATCGAGCTGTTCCACAACAGGGCCCGGCCAAAGGCGCCGACGCCCAGCGTCAGGCCGAGCAGCAGGCCGCCCGCCAGTTCGCGAGCCAGCACCCGCCAGGTGTCCCTCAGCTGGATCTCGCGCAAGGCCAGGCCACGAATCAGCGTGGAGACGGTCTGGGCTCCCGTGTTGCCGCCGGTGCCGATCAGAAGCGGAATGAAAAACGTCAGGGCGACCATGCGCGAAAGCTCGTCGTCGAACACCCGCAGCACAATGCCCGTCGCCGTCTCGGCGACAAACAGCAGCAAAAGCCAGCCCGCCCTGCGCCGGACGGCGCTCGTGAGCGGGATGCTGAAGTAGGGCTGGGCCGGCATCCCCCCGGCCTCGATTCCGCCGAACCGCAGGACGTCCTCCGACCCCTCCTCGAGCAGAACGTCGATAACGTCGTCCACCGTCACCAGACCGAGCATCACGCCCTGCGAAGAGACCACCGGCAGCGCCAGGAAGTCGTAGCGCGACACCAGCCGGGCGACCTCCTCCTGGTCGGTGTCCGGCGTGACGGAAATCACGTCCGTGCGGATGATGCGCCCCAGCGGCGTCTCAGGCTGGGCCACCATCACCTCGCGCAGGGAGACCACACCCTGGAGGCGGCCGGCCGCGTCGAGGCTGTAGAAGTCGGTGATGGTCTCCACCTCCTCGTCCACCACCCGCAGCTGGGCGACGGCCTCGGCGGCCGTCATCCTGGGGTCGACCCGGACGAACTTCTCGGTCATGATCCGGCCCGCGCTCTTCGGGGGGTAGGCCAGCAGATCGCGGACCTCGGCGGCGTCCGGTGCACGCATCACCTGCAGCAGCTGCTGCTGCATCTCCGGGACGTCCTCGGTGAGGATCTCCGCGACGTCGTCCATCGGCATGAGGTCCAGCAGGTGCCCGGCTTCCGCGGGGCTCAGAGACTCCAGCAGGTCGCGGGTGACGTCCGGACTGACCTCGGCCAGGACGTCCGACGCGAACTCCGGCGTCAGCGCGCGGAACACCGCGCACCGCTCGTCTGTCTCCAGCCGGTTGAACACGTCCGCGACGTCGGCGGGGCGCGCGGCCTCGGCAAGGTCCCTCAGCGTCCGGGGATCGTCCAGATGGCGACAAAGCTCCTCTTCGAGCAGGTCGACCGTCAGCGGCTGGGCGTCGCGCACGAGTTGTCCTCTGAAAAGAGACGGGAAAACGAACGTCCATGATGCTTTATCGCGCGCCCGGCGATCGAGGCTTCGCTACAGTCGGGCAGGTCCGCCGACCCGGGAGCAATTGATGCTGACGGCGCAGTGCCATGACGCAGAGTCCGGGTGGTCGCGCGTCATGGACATCGAGCGGGTCTCGGACCTCCGGGAGACTCCGGGAAACCTCGTGTGGGCGGAGGCGGACGTGTCGTCGCTCACCGACGACGACGCGGCCGCGATGGCCCAGGAGTTCGGTCTGCACCCCCTGGCGATCGAGGACGCACTGTCGGGGCGCCAGCGCCCGAAGCTCGAGCAGTACGACAGCCATCTGTTCGTCGTCATCCACCAGCTCGATGACGAGGGCATGCAGCTGGAGCCGGCGCAGATCTCCTGCTTCGCCGGCAGCCGCTACGTCCTGGTGCTGCATGACAACGCGGGCAGGACCCTCACCGAGGCCAGGCGGCGCTTCGCCTCGGCACCCACGGACATCAAACGCGGCCCGGCGTTTTTGATGCACGCGCTGATCGACTCGATCGTGGACGACTACCAGGCCATAGCCGACCGCATCGAGACCGACATCGAGACGCTGGAGGAGGTCGTGCTTGGCGACCCCGCCACGCCCGTCCAGAAGCAGCTGTACTCGATCAAGCAGAAGCTGGCGCGCCTCCGTCGCTACGCCCTGCCGGTGTCGCGCATGCTCGCAGTCGTGGTCGACCCCGAACGACCTCCCGTACTTGACGAAAGCACGAGCCGCTACTTCAGGGACGTCTACGACCACATGCTGCGCATGACCGACCAGGTGCGAAGCGTCGACGACCTCGCGGACGCGATCCTGGACCTCATCCGCACCGAGCAGGTCAACCAGCAGAGCGAAGCCACCAAACGGCTTTCAGCGTGGGCGGCGATCATCGCCGTTCCAACGTTCATCGCCAGCGTCTACGGGATGAACTTCCGGCTGGTCCCGCTGGACGGGCAGAGGTTCGGCTTCTGGTTCGCGCTGGGCCTTATGACCCTCACCGGGCTGTCTCTTTACGCGTACTTCAAAAAGCGCGGGTGGCTGTGAAAGGCATAGGCCGGGCGGTCTGACGACCGCCCGGCCACTTGATCTCTCTAGCCTTCCGTTGACGCGGCCGGCGCCGCGAGCTCGACGGGCTCGGGGGCCTCGATCGTCTCGCCATCGCGGGCGGTGAACACGATCTCGTCGTTCTGGGCGTCCACGACGACGACCTGTCCGGCGCGGAACTCCTTCCACAGGACCTTCTCCGACAGCGGGTCCTCGACCAGCCGCTGGATCGTCCTGCGCAGCGGCCGCGCCCCGAGGGCGGGGTCATAACCCTTCTCCGCCAGGAGCAGCTTCGCCGGCTCCGTCAGCTCGAGGCTCAGCCCGCGGCTTGCCAGCTGCTCGCGAACCCGCTTGATCATCAGGTCGACGATCGACGTGACCTCCGGCTTGGAGAGCGGGTGGAACACGATGACTTCATCGATCCGGTTGAGCAGCTCGGGCCTGAAGCTGTGCTTGAGCTCGCTCATGACCTTCTCCTTCATGCGGTCGTACGAGATCTCGCCGTCCGCCTGATTGGAGAACCCGATCCCGCGGGACCTTGCCACGTCCCGGGTGCCGAGGTTGGAGGTCATGATGATCACGGTGTTCTTGAAGTCGACGTGGTGGCCCTGCGCGTCGGTCAGGCGCCCGTCCTCCAGGATCTGCAGCATGACGTTGAACACGTCGAAGTGGGCCTTTTCGATCTCGTCGAACAGCACCACGGAGTACGGCCGGCGGCGGACCTGCTCGGTGAGCTGACCGCCCTCTTCGTAACCGACGTAGCCGGGAGGCGAGCCGACGAGCCGGCTGACCGTGTGCTTCTCCATGTACTCGGACATGTCCAGCGTGATCAGCGCGTCCTCGTCACCGAACAAAAACTCCGCCAGGGTCTTGGCGAGCTCCGTCTTGCCGACGCCGGAGGGGCCGAGAAAGATGAACGACCCGGACGGACGCTTGGGGTCCTTGAGGCCTGCCCGCGTGCGCCGGATGGCCCTGGAGACGGCCTCGAGAGCCTCCTGCTGGCCGATGACGCGCTTGTGCAGCTCGTCTTCCATCCGCAGGAGCTTGGCGGACTCCTCCTCGGTGAGGCGGTGGACGGGGATGCCGGTCCAGATGCCCAGGACCTCCGCAACCTCCTCCTCGCCGATCACGCCGTGGAACTCGCCTTCGCCGGTCTTCCACGCCTTCTCGCGCTCGCGACGGTCCTCCTGCATGGCCTTCACGGACTCGCGCAGGTTCGCCGCCTCCTCGAAGTCCTGGCGCTGGATCGCCGAGTCCTTCTCGGCCTCCGTCGCGGCGATGCGGTCGTCGATCTCCTTGATCTCGGGAGGAAGCGACAGGCGCCGCATGCGCATCCGGGAGCCGGACTCGTCGATGAGGTCGATCGCCTTGTCGGGCAGGAACCGGTCGGTGATGTAGCGGTCGGCGAGGTTGGCCGAGGCCACGATCCCCTCATCGGTGATCACGACCTTGTGGTGCTGCTCGTAACGCTCCCTGAGACCCTTGAGGATCTCGATCGTGTCCGCCACGGTGGGCTCGGACACCTGGATCGGCTGAAAGCGCCTCTCCAGAGCAGCGTCCTTCTCGAGGTGCTTGCGGTACTCGGCCAGCGTGGTCGCCCCGATCGTCTGCAGCTCTCCGCGGGCCAGCATCGGCTTGAGGATCGAGGCGGCGTCGATCGCTCCCTCCGCGGCCCCCGCGCCGACGAGCGTGTGCAGCTCGTCGATGAAAAGGACGATGTCGCCGCGCTGCTTGATCTCTTTGAGAACCTTCTTCAGCCGCTCCTCGAAGTCTCCCCGGTAACGGGAGCCCGCGACGAGGGCGCCGAGGTCCAGCGTGTAGATCTGCTTGCCCTTGAGCGTCTCCGGGACCTCCTGGCGCACGATGCGCTGCGCCAGGCCTTCGACGATCGCGGTCTTGCCCACGCCGGGCTCACCGATGAGGACGGGGTTGTTCTTCGTCCGCCGGGATAGCACCTGCATGACCCGCTCGATCTCCTTTTCGCGACCGATGACCGGGTCGAGCTTGGTCTGGGCCGCCAGAGCGGTGAGGTTGCGGCCGAACTGGTCCAG
>DATLNZ010000042.1 GCA_035536535.1 Actinomycetota bacterium
CGTCCACGACGGGCTTGGCCCGGAGGCACACCATTCACAAGTCCGAATAGAACTGCAGCGCCACCGGGCGCCCGGACTTCAGCGCCGCATCCAGGTCGGCCGGCTCCCGGACGTCGCCAACCCCCGTCCGGTAGGACATGAACACGGCACCGGCCGCCCCGGCCACCACCAGCAGGGCCAGCGCCTGGACCCACCACGCCCTGCCGTGGACGAGCACGGCCACGACGGCCGTGACCCCGAGGGCGGCGATCAAAAACGAATGCTGGTTCAAGGCGTGTCTCATGACACCGAGCCTAGCGCGGCCCCGTGCGATGCTTCGCCCCCGTCAGGACACCGGAGGACCAATGACCCACAAGCCACCCGCAGCCAGACGCGTCCCCGAGCGGCTTGAGAGGCACGGTGACGTCCGCGTGGATGACTGGTGGTGGCTGCGTGACAAGGAAAACCCGGAGGTCATCGCGTACCTGGAGGCCGAGAACGCATACACGGAATCACGGCTGTCGCACACAAAGGACCTCCAGGAGGCCCTCTACGGCGAGATCCTGTCTCGCATCCAGGAGACCGACGCGTCGGTCCCATGGCCCGTGGATGACTTCCACTACTACACGCGCACGGTCGAGGGCCTGCAGTACCCGATCCACTGCCGCAGGCACGGGAGCCTGGAGGCGCCGGAGGAGGTCCTGCTGGACCAGAACGAGCTTGCCGCCGGCCGCGAGTTCCACGACCTGGGCGTCGTCGACGCCAGTCCCGATCACGCCCTCCTCGCATATTCCGAGGACCTCGAGGGCGACGAGGTGTTCACGCTGCGCTTTAAGGACCTGCGGACGGGACGGCTCCTGCCCGACGTCATCGCAGGCACATCGTTCGGCTTTTCGTGGTCCACCGACAACCGGACGGTGTTCTACACGACGTTGGACGAGGCGCAGCGGCCGTACCGGCTGCACCGCCACACGCTCGGCACCCCGGTCAAGCAGGACGTCCTCGTCTACCAGGAGGACGACGAGTCCATGTACCTGACCCTCGGGATGACCAAGTCCAAGCGCTTTATCCTGGTCCACCTCGAGAGCCTCACGACCTCGGAGGTTCGCGTCATTGCTTCCGGCGAGCCGGAGACCGAGCCGCGGATGATCGAGCCGCGGCGTCCGGAGGTCGAGTACTACGTCACCGATCACGGCGACCGGTGGCTGATCCTCACCAACGACGAGGCCAAGAACTTCCGGCTGATGCAGGCCCCGCTCGACTCGCCCGGCCGCGCCGGATGGACCGAGGTGATCGCCCACCGCGAGGACGTGAAGCTCGACTCGCTGGACGCCTACCGCGGCTACCTTGTGCTCTCCGAGCGGCGCGACGGGCTGGTCCACGTCCGGATCGACTGCCTGGCGGACGGGTCTACCAGTTACATCGACTTCCCGGAGCCGGTGTACTCGGCCCGCATCCTGCCGCTGCCCGACTTCGACGGCACCCGGTTCAGGTATGCGTACACGTCGATGGTGACTCCCGCTTCGACGTTTGAGCTCGACATGGCGACGGGCGAAACGACCCTGCTCAAACAGCAGCCGGTGCCGAACTACGACGCCTCCCTCTACGAATCAGAACGGACGTGGGCGACGGCATCCGACGGGACGCCGGTCCCGGTGTCACTGATGTGGCGGCGAGGCCTGGAGCGCGACGGCGGCAACCCCCTGTGGCTCTACGGTTACGGGTCGTACGGGTCGTCGCGCGAGCCGGACTTCTCGGCCGCCAGGATCAGCCTCCTGAACCGCGGGTTCGTTTATGCGCTGGCACACGTACGCGGGGGAGGCGAGCTGGGGGAGCGGTGGCATGACGGCGGCAAGCTGCTGAACAAGCGCAACTCCTTCACCGACTTCATCGCCTGCGCCGAGCATCTCGCGTCCGAGGGCTACACTAGGCCCGGACGCATCGTCGCCCACGGCGGCAGCGCCGGAGGACTTCTGGTCGGTGCGGTCGCGAACATGCGCCCGGACCTGTTCGGCGCCGTCGTGGCCGACGTCCCGTTCGTGGACGTCGTGTCGTCGATCCTGGATCCCAAGCTGCCGATGAGCGTCATGGAGTACGGGGAGTGGGGCAACCCCAACGAGGAGGAGTTCTATCGCTACATGAAGTCCTACTCGCCGTACGACAACGTGGAGGCGAAGGATTACCCGCCGATGCTGGTCCTGGCCGGGCTCAACGACCCACGGGTGTCCTACTTCGAGCCCGCGAAGTGGGTGGCGAAGCTGCGAGCCACCAAGACGGATTCGAACCGGCTCCTGCTTCGCACCGAAATGGGGGCCGGGCACATGGGT